>JALWJI010000112.1 GCA_027081695.1 Acidilobaceae archaeon
CGGCTAGGTCCTGGGGCGTGATCTCTTTTTCTCTCAATATTATTTTCTTTATTTGTTCCCAGTCCTTCTTAGCCCTTATGCCGAAGTCTTCCCAGAGCCATTCCACGACCTCGTCAAGGTCTATGTTGTTGGCAGAGATTTGGCCTAGTAACGCTTCTTTTATAGCCCTGTTCTCCCTGTTCCTCTGCCTATACATTCCTCTAATACACCGTGGAGGGTATAGTTGTATTCAAGGTAAAATAACCCGTCTACTACGCCATAGTATACGGTGAAACCTGCATGACCCTGTATAATTTGAAGGGAAGAAGCCTAACCTGCTTAACCGAGTACTCGCCCGACGAGATAAGAGCCATTATAGAGACAGGCCTGGATCTTAAGAGAAGATACTATGCAGGGGAGAAAGTAATCCCCGTACTCAAAGGTAGATCTATCGCGATGATATTCGAGAAACCCAGCACACGTACACGAGTAAGCTTCGAGGTAGCAGCAACTCAGCTGGGCGCGCGTGCTCTTTACCTTAACTGGAGGGATCTCCAGCTAGGCCGTGGCGAGACCATCGCGGATACTGCAAGGGTCCTTTCTAGATACGTGGACGGCATAGTTGCACGTGTAAAGGAGCACTCTAAGATAGAAGAACTCGCTAGATATGCGGATGTCCCTGTGATTAATGCCTTGAGCGACCTCAGCCATCCATGCCAGGCCCTCGGAGACTATATGACTATCTTCGAGAAGCTCGGTAGGTTGAAGGGAGTAACACTGGTATTTGTCGGTGATGGAAGCGACAACGTATTGCATAGCCTACTTGTTGCTGGAGCCAAGCTGGGAGTCAACATAAGGATCGCCTCGCCTCCACAGCTAAGGCCGGACGAGAGGATCCTTGCTAGTGCTAGGCAGGCAGCGGCCGAGTCGGGTGCATCAATAGAATTCTATGAGGATCCCTACGAGGCGGTTAAAGGAGCCGACGTAATATATACCGATGTATGGGTGAGCATGGGCCAGGAAGAGCAGAGAGAAGCCAAGATAAGGCTCCTAAGACCGTACCAGGTGAACGAGAAACTCATGGAGCATGCTGGGAGCAAGGCTGTATTCATGCATTGTCTACCCGCCCATAGGGGAGAAGAAGTCACAGACGAGGTTATGGACGGGGAAAGGAGCCTGGTATGGGATCAGGCAGAAAACAGGCTCCACATCCAGAAGGCGATACTGGCCCTGCTCCTACGCTAGGCCTAGTGTTTCCTCTAACTCTTCTCTAGTAATGTATCCTTCTCTATACACGATTGGTTTTTCTCCAGTAGTATCTACTACCGTGCTAGGGGCCCGTCTATAGGTGGGGCCTGAGTCGATATAGAGATCTACAAGCTCACCTAGCTGTGAGACAGACTCATAGACCGTTACAGGCGACTCCCTGCCGGACTTATTAGCGCTGGTACCAACAATTACTCCCCCGAGTTCCTTTGCGAGGATCCTTGTAAGCGGGCAATCAGGGAGTCTTACACCGATCTTGTCCCATCGAGACAGATGACTCGGCAATGAGTCCTTAGCTCTAGCTACGAGCGTCAACGGTCCAGGCCAGTACCTGAGAGCTAAGCGCCAAAAGAGGGCAGAGGGCTCTATAATCTTAAGGGCATGATGGGATTCCCCCAGTAGTAGGGGCAGAGGCTTGTCACGTGGCCTCTCCTTTATTGTGTAGACTTGGTCGAGCGCTGAGACGTTGAAGGGGTCGGCGAGTAAGCCGTATAATGTGTCTGTAGCAGCTACTACCACGCCCCCGTTCCTGAGGACTCTTACTGCTTCTTCTATAACTTTCCTGTCTGGGCAGTGGCAGTCTGTTTCTAGTATTCTTACCATATAGGTGTTCCCTCCAAGCCGTATATTGTTATATTGTTGGGCTAAGACAATATAAGTTCGCCCAGACACTGGAAGGAATAACGGGTTAAAGAGAATGGCAAGGACAACGGTGGACATAGAGAAACTACAGGTGACGAAGCGACAGCTGAAGAGTATACTGAAGGAGCTCAAACAGTGGAGTGCACCCGCCACAGTGCTACTGAGCCTCTATATACCGCCCGGTAGACCCATAAGCGATGTTATGAGCCTTCTCAGGCAAGAGTACTCGATAACAGACAACATAAAGTTGAAGAGAACCAGGCAGGCGGTTAAAAGAGCGCTTGCCGCAGCCATGGACAGGCTCCAGATGATACCTAAGGTTCCGCCGAACGGACTAGTACTATTCTGTGGAGAGAACATGGATACAGGCGACTTCATATGCTACGTGTTCAGCCCGCCGGAGAAGGTCCCAGTATTCTACTATAGGACGGATAAGAGGTTTATCACGGACTTCCTAGACGAGATGGTTGAGGCCGAGGACGTAATAGGTATATTGATCGTAGAGAGGGATCAGGGAACCATAGGCATATTGAAGGGTACTAGGCTAGAGGTTCTCGAAGAGATAAGCGACTATATACCGGGCAAGCACAAGATGGGTGGACAGAGCCAGAGGAGATTCGACAGAATAATAGAACAGATGGTCGACAACTTCTTCAAGAGATTTGCAGAGCACGCCGGGAGACAGCTCCTACCATACCTTGAGAAAGGCAAGCTGAAAGGAATAATCGTTGCTGGCCCGGGCCTTGCAAAGAACGACTTTGTAAAGGGCAAGTATCTCGACTATAGGCTCCAACAACTCGTCTCAAGGGATCTTGTCGATGTAGCATACCAGGGCGATCAAGGCTTAAAAGAAGTCGTGATGAAAGCCTCTAGCATAGTTCAGGTGCAAAAGTATAGAGACGCTATAAATGCACTCGAGGAATTCAAGAAGCATCTCGCAAAAGATACTGGAATGGTCGTCTACGGAGAGAAAGAAGTCGAGGAAGCGGTCAACATGGGGATGGTTAAGACAATACTAGTTCACGAAGATAGAGAGGACGTCGACGTGTGGAAGGAGAAAGGAAAGCTAAGCGGTGCCGAGGTAATAGTAGTTCCGAGCAGTCTGCCGGAGGCCGAGTGGTTCAAGAACACGTTCGCGGGTCTCGCCGGGATCCTGAGATATAAGATAAGAAGATAGCTAGTCGGAGGCGAGTGATTTTCTAAGCCTCTCGATGGCCCCGATCTCTAAAAGGAACTCTGCTGTTGATGGAGTAACGGTCTCTATCCATCTCGGATCTCCTTTTGCCATGAGCATCCTTATGCGTTCTCCTCTCCATTCATCCCTGTTAAATATGGGGGGTTGGACCACTCCTATTCCCGCATCCTCGAAGATCTTTGATATTACTGGGTTCCTTGTCATTATGACGTCTACTCGGGGCACGTATGATAACACGTAATAGACGCTCCCTATGCTTGTTTCAAGAGTCCTGATGGTTGCCGTGATGAATCTCTCAAGGGGAAGGCCTTCGTCTCTCAGCGAGAGCCTTATCATCTCTATACGTTCTCCTGCAGTGAAAGGATTCCTAGGAGTATAGTTCTCTGAAGCCATACCGACTAGGAAGACTATCTCGTCGTATCCCTGGTCTAGTGCCCATTTCACTATTGCTAGATGTCCTTTATGGAATGGCTGGAATCGTCCGAAGATTAAAGCTCTTCTCGGCCTGCGCTTCACTACTCCTATCACCTGTAGCCTCCAATTATTATTGTTCTAGAATCCAAGCGGGGTCTTCTGGAGGTGCTTGGTTCTTCCGGGCTCTTTGATTGTTCGAGACAACTATATAA
>JALWJI010000113.1 GCA_027081695.1 Acidilobaceae archaeon
AAAGACGGGAGGATACTCGTAATAGAGGTTAAGCAGGGAAGGGAGTCAAGGCCCCTCTATATTCCTCCGGGCCAAGTGAAGGGCCTCCTCGAACTGGAGAAGAGGAGCGGTGGCCTCGCCGTCGTGGCAGTAAAGATATCTTGGATTGGCTGGCGGTTCCATATACTGAAGGATTTACCAGAGACAAAGTCGGGTAGGAGGAAGATTTCTAAGCCGGAGTCTGGAATGAGGCTGTATGAGTTGGAGAATCTTCTTTTCTCGAGGGTAAAAGTGATGGACGAGTATTTTGGCTAGTCGGGGCTTTCCTAACCGGGAATATCTCTTTGGACGCTTCTATTATTACTAGAATGGTATGATTCTTGCCTCGAATCCGTTTTTCTCGGCTATCTTCCTGATACGTTTAAGTCTACGAGCAGTGAGCCGAGGCGTATGTCTTGGCACTCTTACGATTACAATTCCGTCACGTATTTCTACTTGGGCCTCCGGTAGGATCTTTTGTATTAGTCTTGTTACGGCTTCCTGCTTCATTTTGGCTTGACGGCCCTTTACTGGGACTACCATTGTTTGTTCTCCAAAGGTGTAGATCTCGTATTCGAGCTCTCCTGTTAGGAAGTCTCTTACCTCAACAACTGGTCTGGACAGATCTGCTTCTTTTAGGCCTGTAGGGAGTTTTACCGTTATTGAGAGATCTAGGACTTTTTCGACTTGTCCCTTGTCTATGAATATAACGGTATCTATTATGCTTGGGATCATTCCGAGTTCGACTCTCCGTATAAATCTCTGTATGGCGTCTATGGGTGTTGTAGCATGCACTACTCCAACCATGCCTATACCTGCTAGTCTAAGATCCACGTATAGCTGGAAGTCCTCGTCGCTTCTCAACTCGTCGTAAAACGTGTAATCGGGTCTGCTTAGGAGGAGTATGTCGTGTAATTCTCCTAGATCAGCATAGTTCTTAGAGTATTGTGTGACTATTGCCGGTAGCTTCATGTCCCTAGGGGACTCTATGGTCTTTACAATCTTGCCCTGAGACGCATAATATTCTGCGAGTGCCTGAGCGAACGTGGTCTTGCCCATACCAGGCGCTCCGGCTATAAGGATGCCTTCTGCTCTTTCTCGTAGTCTCTCAAGCAGTTTATCTGGTAGGTTATAGTCTTCAAGTTTGAGTTTAACTACGGGCTTAACAGCTGTTATTTCCCATGCTTCGCTTAAAGGTGGACGAGTAATGACTATTCTATAGTCCTTCAGTTGGACAATTGTTGACCCGAACCTATCGATTTCTACGAATCCATCTTCCATGCGAGATGCAGCTTCAAGGATTTCCCTAGCTATGTTCTCGAGATCTCGTCTAGTAAGGGGTTCGCTGGATAATGAGACGAAGGTCCATCTACCTGGACGACCTACCTTCGCTAGGGGTGGGGCTCCTTCTTTTAGATGGACGCTCATCGTTTTACCGGTGAAGAATTCCTCTATCTTTAGTTTACCCTCTCTACCGGCTCTTGCAGTATAGTATACGGGTACCCCTAGGGCCTGTGCAGCTTTAGCCTGGAGGGGATCGCTCGTTAGGAGAGTTGCACCGGTTTTCCACGCGTATTCACGGGTGATTTTCTTTACGTCTTCTAAGGAGAGCGTTTTCATACGTGATGGTTTATCGTCGTCGACAATCGTGATCTCCAGATCTATTGTACTCATTCCTAGGAGGCTAGAGAGATCTTCTAAACCCGCCATGCCTGCTGTCTTTCCTTTTTTGGCTTCTTCGTATAGGTAGTCGACTATAGCTCTATGTATAAGTAGTCTTCCCGAGAGTTCTCCTTTTCTAATAGCTTCAGCTAGTGTCCCGTCGATTACTGCATCTATATCCGCTACATACACCTGTTGCAATACTCTTCCCCGTTACTGTTTTCCTCGAGACACAGGTGTCTAGGCCGAGTTGATATAATTATTCTTGGTGTCAAAAAGAACTAGATTAAACCCGCTTATTGCACATACTGTTAAGAGGAGGTGTAATAGGAGATGATAAGCATACTCGTTACAGGCGACATAGTTTACACAGGTAATGAGATGCTGAGGAACGGCTATGTTTATGTGAGGGGAGGACGCGTCATTGACCTTGGAGAGGGTTCTCCACCCGAGGAATATACATACGCAACGCTCGTATTGGGAGGTCCCGGTAGAATAGTTGTTCCAGGTCTAAGAGTTATTGCTGACCCACTACTATATCCATTTAGGTATACAGAACTCTATAATTCGCCATGTAAACTGTACAGGCAGATATCTCCTAGCGAAGCATTCAAGCTATCGCTACCCGGCATATACACGTTACATATGTTGGGGGCGACCTCGGTAGCTATAAGATACGTTTCGGAGGATCTACCATATAGTCTTAAGAAATCACTGGACGCGGATTTCGACTTATACAGAGTCGAGTGCAGAGATAGCGGATCCGACGAGTCGGAGAGTGAAGAGATCATTATAGATCCACTAAATGATTTTCAAGCCATCAAAGACCCACTGAATTATTCGAGAATGATATCAAAACGTCTCGGGAAAGAACCTCCAATGATATCAAAGGATTCAATAGCGAATATAGCAGTGTTCAACGCAAGGTCTCCTCCACTATTTACAGTAGTTGAATACAGTTCTAGGCTAGATCCGGCTAAGCTATATGGAAGAGCTGGCTGGGTTGAGTCACTACTATACGGAGATAATATACTGGTAGACTCCGGCGAACATATCTATATAGTTGAGAAACATTTGAGGGAAGCATATAGTATTGCCGCTAATATAGCTTCCAGGTACAGTCGCTGATCGAGGGCTTCCTCATCCCGAAAGGGTCAGACTCGTGAATTCGCTCATCCCTTAAACCTATATTCTTCTTTGATCTTTATAACATCGCCGAGACCCTCTCCTATAGCTCTGTATGCCTTCTCCAGCTCTTCCTTATAGATCTTTGGAGAGGCTCTAGGCACAGGATTTACTCGTATTCTGCAAGGCTCTATCTGTACATTAACGTACGAATATAATCCGATTTTGGCTATGAGCTTCATTATTTCTTCTTTGTCGTGCCCAGATACAGGACGTATGACCGGGAGCCTTATACCACCGCCAATTAGTCGTAGGTTCCTTATCGTCTGGCTAGCAACTTGGCCAATATTGTCGCCGGTGGCAAGTGCTTCATATCCTCTGGTTTCTGCGAATACAGAGGCGTGCTCTAGCATTATTCTTCTAATTATTAGAGTCCTATACTCAGGCCTGATTATTTCAGCAAGCCTCTCAACAACAGGAGTCATATCTGCAATATAGAGTCTGAGATCCCATCCATGGACCCAGATTTCTGCTAGTTTCTCCGCTATTATAACCGCGTTCTCTTTTGCTTCCTCCACGCCGAGATCATAGTATATGAGTCCTGGAGTCGCCCCCCTTCGCATAATATACCATGCTGTTGCAGTGGAATCAAATCCCCCACTGAATAGTACGAGCACCGGTTCCTCGCTACCTACAGGGAGTCCTCCAGGGCCAGGAATAACCTTATCATAATAGAAAACAGTATTCCCACGGATCTCTACATACACCGTGTATTCAGGATTTGTAAGATCGACTTTCGTCTCACCCTCCCTAAATAAAGCCGCACCCAGTGCCCTCTCAACATCCTTGCTAGTAAACTCATGCGTCCCGGTTCTTCTAG
>JALWJI010000114.1 GCA_027081695.1 Acidilobaceae archaeon
GTATAAAGACTGCATCGGCGACGAAGTCTACGCTTCCTAGTATTGGTTGTTCTCTTTGACCAAACGGTATCTCGGCTATTAATACGCCGAGCCCTCCTGTTAGTTCTGGAAGCGTGTAGAAGAAGTTCTGTACTACAGCTCTTCTACTTACATCTGGTGTGTATGCTTCGATCAGTGGATTAATAGAATCAACTATTATTATATCAGCGTTTAGTTCATAGATCATTCCAGATATCTTTGCTACTACTTCCTCTGCTCCTTCCTGGGTAGCCACTAGCGGTAGCTTTACAAACATGAATCTTCCTTCTCTTTCAAGTGCCTCTAGGTCCATTCCAAAGTTTTTCATGTGTTTGTAGAATTTCTTCTTGTTCTCTTGAAACGATACATAGAGCGTTCTTTTCCCCTCAAGACCGTTGTGATATGCTATCATTGCTGCAAATGTCGTTTTTCCGGCGCCAGGATGTCCTCCTATTGTTATTAGCGATTCTTTATAGAATCCTCCTTTCAGTAATTCCTCATCTATGCTTTTTATACCTGTTTTGAATTTGTACTCCATCTCATGACACCGCAGTATCCGACTATCTTAAATATCTATTTCTTCCTTTTATATAAAAAGGAGTTACCAAGATTAAATAAAGTATAAACAATTGTCCTGTCCTTTAATAATAATCATGTTAATGAACCTATTAACATATTGATTATATTCCATATAGTATTCTATATAGTCTACCTGCTATATATAAATCTTTTCTATTTTTTGTCTATTAAATAAAAAAGAAAATATTATTAATTATTATATTGTTACTGTTTTGCGCAGGCCCTGTTTAGGAATTCTTGGGCCTGCTTCTTTTCTTCTTCTGATGCGTTGTCGTCGTAGCAGAACCACCAGTCGTAGCACTTGTATTGTTCTTTTCTCTTCATTGCTTCCTCGTATGTTGATGCTGGTGGTACGATTAGTTTGTCTCCTATGAGCTCGTTGTTTGGCCAGTTTGCTGGTACTGCTCTTCCATATTTGTCGCCGACCTGTAGTGCTAGGACCATTCTTAGTATTTCGTCTATTAGTCTTCCTAGTTCTAGTGGATAGTAGAGTATTGCTCTTATGGTTCCTTTATCATCGACTATGAATACTGCTCTTACCGTGTGTGTTGCGCTCTCAGCATGAAGTAGGCCTAGCTTTTCGGCTACTTTGCCCTGTGGGTCTGCTATTATTGGGAATGGTATTTTCATGTTGAGTTCTTTCTCGATCCACTCTTTCCACTTGATGTGACTGAATGTGCTGTCTACGCTTAGTCCTATTAGTTCTGTGTTTAGTTTCTTGAAGTCCTCGTATCGTTTTGCGAATGCATAGAACTCTGTCGTACATACCGGTGTGAAGTCTGCAGGATGACTGAATAGTACAAACCATTTTCCTGCGAAGTCGTCAGGAAGTGTAATTGGACCGTGGTCTGTGACTACAGTCATCTGGGGGAATTTTTCGCCTATTAGAGGTATTTGTCCGGGCATTTCTATCACCTTTCTCTTCTAAGCTACTTTTATGTAGAAATTACTATTTAAGTCTTGACATATATTAAACTGACAAATCCGACACACTAACCTTTATATCCAACACACAATATACTCCACAGTCTGGGGAGGATGCGGCGGTCGTCTAGCCTGGACTAGGACGCCGGCCTGCCAAGCCGGAGGTCCCGGGTTCAAATCCCGGCCGCCGCACCATAATCACCCAATATTCTATTTGTATAGTATAGAGCACAATAAGAAGTAAATTACTAATATTCAGAAAAATCCTTATACCAGTGGCTTTCCTTCAATCCCTCTATCTTTTACAGGTCTAGAAACTGGTAGCTTATAGACCGCTTGTAGTATTTTGTACGCTTCTCTCCTAGATAGAAACTGGTTGTTATTACCACAATATGGCGAGTATACACATTTAGGACATCCGTCGTCGCAGTCACACGATGCAAGAATGTTTTCGGCTATATCGTGTACTTTTTCTAGTCTTTCGTATATGAGTCTTGATGCACCGTTTCCCCCTGGAGTCGAGTCATATATTATAATATGGCCGCTAGGATAGCTTATTCCTCCGAGATCTGTGTCTGAGGCTCCTACCACGGGCTTGGAGGCCGATATGAGTGCGTGTTCTAATGCGTGATATCCGCTTATGAGGCGTATGGTATCCTTTATACCTGGGTTTGGATATTGTGTTACTAGGGCCTTTGTTCTCATTCTCCAAGTTATAGGATCGTCGTAGAATACTTCTCCTAGCTTCCTACCAGTGTATTCTTCCCTTATTACATATCCTGTGACAGTTATTAGAAGATCAACTTCTGCGTATGTCAGGGTGATCGATGAGAGCCTTCTTCTCTCGAGAGATGTTATACTAGCTACATCGACGGTGTAGAGTGGTTTCGTGTAGAATCGTACGTCTGCTCCGACTCTTTTTACTACTGCAGTATATTTGTCCAACTCAAGACTCGTAACTAGATATGATTTACCAGCATGATAGTATATTGCTCCCGGATATAGATCGTAGAGTGCCTGCGGAAGCTCTCTTGAACCAATCTTCTTTTGCCCATCTTCTACTATTGATACCTGTGGACCTGCCGATCTCAGACCGCTTCCTTTTACTATCTCTCTAACCCTTTGCCAATCAGGATAATATCTATCGCCAATCTTCTTAGCATAACCAATAGTTGACAGTTCGTCGAGCGCACGTCTAATAGGGATAGGAAGCTTCGACGCTTCTACAAGACCTCTCTCCAACAATATTGCTGCTCCATGTATTCTTGCTATTTCCATGTTGTTTGGCTCAATGTAAGATGGATCAGGTTCTTGCTTGAAGAATTCCTGGGGTTTCCTTAGGAAGTATTGTTCTATTGGATCGTCGCCTAGAATAGTGAATATTATTCCAGGATTATCTCGTCTCCCGGCTCTACCCGCTCTTTGAAGATAGCTTGAGATACTTCTAGGTAGTGTAGCCATTATGATTGCGTCGAGATCTCCTAGATCTATTCCGAGCTCCATTGTGGGCGTCGCTACTAATCCATTAATTCTCCCCTCCCTGAAGTCATCTTCCACTTTCTTCCTATAGCTTGGATCAAGGCCCGCTCTATGGACTGCTACGTTAGCACTATAGCTCCTACGTGCTATTCTCGCGATAAGCTCGCTCATTTGCTGCGAGTCCACGAAACATAACGTCTTTAAACCGTTCTTTACAAGGAACGAGAGAACGAACGAAGCTATAGTCCATCTACTGGTAGTCCCATAAGATACGAATACATGATAGGCTGTCCCTTTCCTCCTAGACGGTCCCCTTACTACTTGTGGTTTTTCACCGAAGAGTTTCTCTCCTAGCTCTCTTGGATTACCTATGGTTGCTCCTGCCCCAATAATCAACATATTATCGTCTGCATAATGTTTTAGCCTTTCAATAACCCACTTAACATGCGTACCGAAAACTCCCCGGTATACATGCATCTCGTCTAGGACTAATACTTTGACTCCGCTCACAAGTCTCCTTATTCTATCCGAAAACGCTAGACCATAATGCATCATGTCTGGGTTTGTAACGAGTATATGGGGAGGATCCGCATATATTTTTGTTCTCTCGTCTCGAGGAGTATCACCGTCTAGAACTGCAACCTTTATTCCCAGTTTTCCCTCGG
>JALWJI010000115.1 GCA_027081695.1 Acidilobaceae archaeon
TACTCAGATACGAAGTAGTAGGTACGGAAAGATACTATAGGGTCCTAGGAAACACCTGGCAAAAAAGACTCGCTGAAATAATGCTTACAGGCGACTACTCGTACTCAGGAAAAGAGAAATTAACAATATCGGAATTCTCGACAATACTAAGAAAATATAGAAGCTTAATCTTCGTGAATCTTAGCATATGATCCATACCTATATATAGAGTTTGAAAACACTATTCCCAGACACGGGCATTAAAGTAATATATTGGAGTGGTTGAAAACAATGCTATCAATCGCTGAAAAAGAACAACTAAAAGAGAAACTATACAGAGAATGGCTAGAGGCAAAAACACTAATAGAAGATGAGCTCGAGAAAACACTCAACAATCTAGACCCTAGCGGTCTCCCCGACGTGGCAAAATATATAAGTAGGGGAGGTAAGCGGTTCCGCGGCTTCCTAACAATCCTAACTGCTAAGGCACTCGGGGGATCAGAGAAAGATGCTATAGAGGCCGCTGTAGCGATAGAACTCGTACAAGCAGCTAGCCTAGCCATAGATGATATCGTTGACAAAGACACTGTAAGGAGAAACAGTAAAGCCGCTTGGCTAGTCCATGGAATAGGAAAGACAGTATTAAGCAGTCTCTTACTCATACCTATAGCTCAAAGAATGGTCGAGAAATTAGGGGTCTCAGCCCTATATTATGTCATAAGAGCTTGGGAATCAACAGTACGAGGAGAGATTATAGACGTCTTTCTTGCCGAGTCTCTTCCAAGTGCGAAATACATTGAACTTGCAAAGTTAAAGACAGGAAGCCTCTTCAAACTTGCAACGATCCTAGGAGCCCTAGCAGCCGGAGTAAAAGAAAAGCCTGTTCTCGAAAAGATCGGTAGATACGGAGAACTACTGGGTATCATATACCAGCTAGCTGACGACATAGCCGACTACACTAAGTATGTTAGCGGAGAAAAAGAAAAACTTGATCCAAGCGAAAAACTCTTCATTAAATGGGCAGATGAGGGACAAGACGATACAGTAAGAAACGCACTAAAAACACTCAACGAATATCTAAAGGAGATAACTAAAAACGTAGATGAACTACCGATTAAAGACAAAGAGCTATACACATTATTCAAGTTCATACCTTACTTCCTAGTATCAAAAATGCTTGAAGAAGCAGATCTCTCACTTGCTTCTTAATAATCAATGTCTATAATCTATAACAATGTTCTTTATAAGAGCTCGAATCATGGGCACTGAATACTACATATTATTTCTACCATTTGCCATATAATCAATACCATTTTAAACCGTGCCATGAATATATCCTATAAAGGTGCCGGGGTGGCCGAGCGGTCGAAGGCGGCGGGCTGCAGCGGAATTCAATATCACCTGCCCATCGGCCCGCAGAGACCCGTTACTATCCCGGGTTCGAATCCCGGCCCCGGCTCCATCGAATTACATATATAACCCCAAAAGACGAATCTCATGAGATGGGTGTGCCGCGGTAGTATAGCCCGGCCCAGTATGCGGGCCTTTCGAGCCCGTGACCCGGGTTCAAATCCCGGCCGCGGCACCAATCCACTTCTATGCGCGGGCTATCCTAGCACAATACTCCTAGATTCCTTCTAGCCTACAGCATCTCGTAGCCTAGTATTCTGCTTTCCTCGATGAATTGTGTACTTAAAGTTCGCAGGAGATCTATTATTCTGCGGACATTGTTTGAGTCCCTTGTTCTCACGGCTAGCACATAGTCCTCCCATGCAATCGGGATAAAATACAGGCCGAAGAGCCTTGCATATGGTTCTATTGTGAGTCCTATGTCAGCTCTGCCCGACGCAATATGTTTGCAAGTATCTAGGTGTGTTCTACTTTCTACCGAGTTTTCAAGCAGTGTCTTGACCCTGTTCTTGTCGGTTATCCATTCTAATAGAAGCTCTTCCATTAGTATCCTTGTTCCGCTCCCGGGGTTTCGAACTGCTAGAACTAGTTCTCCCATGCCAAGCTTCCGTTTGAGCACATCTAACTCTATTGGCTTTCTGGATGCAAATCCTTGTCGGCGCCTGAAAATAGGATAAATATCTATTATTCCCTTCAGCCCCAGCATTTCGAGTAACTTAGTGGGTCCTCCTAGTTTGACCGGGTAATGGGCTCCTGCTATATCAGCACCTCCATATGCAAGCTGCATTAGTCCTTGTACTGTTCCGCTCCATATCGGCTCTATACGGTATTCCTGTATGCTATTGAAAACGTTATCTAGTACAAAGTCATGGCTTCCCACGAATATTATTAGTTTCCGTCGTGAATCGGGGCCTACGAAGTCGTCGAAGGGTCTTTGGAGGAATAGCCTATAATATCGCATGTAGGTATCGAGTATTTTTTCTCCTGTAGCTGTTAGCTTTGCGCCTCCTCTAGACGCGCCTCCCTTCCACCTGTATACTAGTTTATCTCCGATTAACTTCTCTGCTCTTCGAATTTTTTCATGTAGTCTAGAATACGGTAGCCCCAGGACTTGAGATACTTTATGAAGACTTTCCTCTACCTTAACCATGTATAGTATTTTGGCTAGTTCCTCGTCTACAACTATGTTTCCATTGCATTCGAGTACTAGTACCCTTGACGGCTCTAATCTACATTTTTCATCCAATTTTCAACACTCAGGACCTCTCCAACTTAGGATATAGCCCTGGAAATATACTATTCCTGACCCAGAAAAACAACTAACGTAATTATGCAGTATGCAGAAGATTATGGAGTGTCACTTTTTCTTCTTAGGTCTAAGGTTCTTACTCTTACATCTTCTACATTTCTTTGCGCCCGGTGGATTAAGAGCCCCACAGTTCCTGCATACAAGTTTGTTTAGTACTCTCTTCTCTACTATCGCTATGAGTTCTGGATCCGTTATCGGCATCTTCTGATCCCCCCGAAAAGCTAGGATACTTCGTGGTTTTAAAGGTTTAGTTGAATGTCTTTACTAGAGAATGCTATTATAGCTTTGATTATTAAGATTCTTATTTTGATATTGTTTACTAGTGGTTAATGGTTAAACGGTGATACATGGAGTTGCCAGTGAACATTCCGCTAGATAAGATATGTGTTAAGACAGGAGTACTGTGTCCTAGATGTCAGCGTATAATGGATAGTGGTAAATATGACGAGATAGATCTAGAAGTAATGCGCGCTCTGGTAAGTATAGAGCAGCGAGTCGAGGGCTCCGAACTAGAATATGTAAAGTCGTATCTTTTTGGAAATAAGCTCGTAGTTCTTGTTAAAACATACCGAGGCGAGCTTCCAAAAGACCTAGGAAAACATATCGAGGCGGCACTAGATGATCCCAGAATAGGCAACGTAATAGTTATCCCCACAGACGAAGATCCTCAGAGACTTGTAGAATATGTGATAAAGCCATACAAGATTATAGACATGAAGAGAGTTTATCTGCCTGACGGATCAGAAACCGTGATTATAATAGTGCCTCTAGATGCGGCGCCTAAACTCTCCGGGGAAATCGCGGATCTTGTCAAAAAATATCTTGAGAGAAAACTCTCAGCCGAGATATTATTTGATTTCGTAGAGAAGAGCCCGACGGAAGAAAAAAGACAGAGCTTAGGACTAAAGAAGCCTGATCTAAAGAGGATACTGGGC
>JALWJI010000116.1 GCA_027081695.1 Acidilobaceae archaeon
TTCATATTATGGGCTCTCGAAAAAGACGTGTTAACCAACAGAGATCTGGACAGGCTAGAAGCATCGATAAACAAAGCACGACTCGTTCTCAGGGGAAGAGGCAGGCTAAAACTACTAGCCTAACGCTCCCTAAGCCTTATCATACCCCACTTCTCGGCGGCTTCAATAGCCCAGCTAGCCAATAATCCAGCAAGTATTTCGACTGCAGAATCCTCGTCGACATTCACGCCATATCTTCTTAGTGCTTTGACAGCATGTTCCGGGGAAATCCTCTCTTTAAATGCTTCTTTGAGAGACTCAAGAATATCGTATACGTTGCTAGAGTTCTGTGCAAGTTCTACAACTTTCCTATAATCATCTTCGTTCAACGTACTCTTTTCTAAGAGTTCCTCTTCTCCAGACTCCTTCAGCTCCTTCCAGTAATAGTACAATGGCCTATACGATGATGCAAGCTTGCCCGAGGCAAAGGGTGGCATCCATTTTTCAGGATCACTCATTATTTAATCACTCTCCTTATACCATAGAGACTAGGGTGCAAAGTAAAGAAATAGAATCTTTCGAGTCTCTCAGCAGTGGCCTCTAATAGGACTGAAAAAGGTGAGTTAATTGGACGTATTCGTGCTTGATACCACTGCCATAACCGAAGCGCGATTAAGAAAGTACTTTGAAGCCAAGACTCTAGAAGAAGTAGTAGAGAAAATAGCCGGCCTCCTAATGAAAGCTAGATTATCATTGAATGCCCGCTTCTATATGACTCCAAACACTTGGAGCGAGCTCCGCCGGATATTAATAGGATCCAATGTGAGGCTTGACCTGATCCATGATTTATCTACATGGATAACCATAAAAGCCCCCGACAAGCTATCCATGCAGATACCTGCAAGTGTATTCTCAGAGTATGTCTCAGACATCAGAAGACGGTTCTATAAAGGATTAAGGGTGGCCGAGACAGTTGTTAGGAAAGTCGCCCGAGATTGTGAAGGAGACGACGAATGTATTGGGACTGCAATCAAAGGGCTTAGGGAGAAGTATCGAGAAGCGACAAGAAAAGGATTAGTTGATAGTGTTGAGGATCTAGACACTATACTGCTCGCATTAGAACTTAAGGGTATTATTGTAACAAGTGATTATGGGATCAGAAAATTAGGAGAGCAACTAGGGATAATAGTTGTTGATCCAGAGGACTTCGTTATCATGATAGAACGCATGCTTAAAGGCCTTACAAGCATGGAAACGCAATGATAATTCTCTGAGGAGAATTATAAAAAACCCATTACATTATCAGAGAATTATGGGTGTGCGCCGCCGTAGCTCAGCCCGGTAGAGCGCCGGCCTCGTAGCGGTCGGCACATAGACTCCGAAGTCGCGAGAAAGCCGGTGGTCGCGGGTTCGAATCCCGCCGGCGGCTCCAATCTTATACGATCCCGTTTTATAATCAGTTAATGAAAACTAAATCTCCTGGTGGTTCAAGATATGAAAATATACACGCGGACAGGCGATGACGGGTATACTTTTTGTATGGCTAAAAAAGGACGAGTCAAGAAATACAGCAATGTAATGATGTTCATGGGCGCTCTGGATGAATCAAATAGTTACCTAGGCTTTTCGAGGTCCATTTGTAGCAGTGAAGTCAATATAGGTGATCTAAAGGATATACTCGAGTTCCTGGAATATGCTCAGAAGCTATTGTTTAATATAGGGTTTGAAATAAGCGGGTCACAAAGGTTTAAGGGAGACGAAGACGCTGTCCTTGAAGCATACATTGATAAGTTCATGGAAGGGATAAACCTAAAGGGATTCATTATACCATATGGCACTCCATGTGTCTCAAGCATACATGTGGCAAGAAGCATTGTTAGACGTGCAGAACGAGAATTCTTCAGAGCACTAGACACCGATCTAACGGAAAGGCGAGAAGAACTCCTATTTTTAGGCAAATTATTGAATCGGCTAAGCGATGCTCTCTTTGCCGCTGCATTGAGGGCCGCGATAAAAACGACAGGGATCGAGTATGTATAGCCTCTCGGGGGACGGGCATCTTTCATCCCACTGGCCCAGGTAATGGGCCGGCGGTCAATCGATGGCGTAGCATTCATCGGCTCCAGTACAGATCGTAAAAGCTCCAGCCGTTTATTTTTATCTAGTCGGGCCTAGAATAATAGATGTGGGTGTCAGTAGTTGTCAGGAATCCTAGAAAACGAGATCGAAGGTGTAGTAGCAAGACTGCAATATCCCGATGCTAGGAGTTTCAAGGAGCTGGTTGAGGTTCTAGGCAAGATCATTGACGAGGCTAGATTTACGATCACCAAGGAGCATGTCAAAGTAGTCGGAATGGATGCTTCCAAGACAGCCCTAATAGAAGTAGTTATGCCTTATGAATCATTTATCGAGTATGAGATCTCAGAAGACAGAGAAGAAGTATATATGGGCGTCCATCTAGGTAGCCTTGCGAATATGCTCAAGAAGGGTAAAAAAGGAGAAACACTAACGTTCCTAGTATCAGATGATAAGGTTCTAGTCCGTATAGACAGTACAGTCGTCAAGAAATTCCTTGTCCCTAACATAGAAGTGTTAATAGATGTGCCGGAAGAAATAAAACTTGACTTCGACGTAGAAGCCTCAGTTATCAGTGATGCACTGAAAAAGGCGCTCCGAGACGTGGAGGTCGTAGGAGACATCGTCGAATTCGAAGCCTCAGAGGAGGCACTCATAATAAGAGCAAAAGGAGAGGGCCGTAGCAGGGCCGAGACCATATTCTCGAGAGAATCTGTTGCCCTCACCTATCTCGACGTAAAACAGCCCTCGAAGAGCGCCTACGATGTCGTATACTTGAAGAACGTGTTAAACCTAACAAAAATAGCTGAGTCAGTGGACATCCGTTTCTCAACGGACAAACCACTAGAACTAGTATTCAAGAGCCCAGAGGGAAGTAGGGTTAGATATCTTGTTGCACCCACAGTACTATAACACTCTATATTCATTAAGTGTCGAATATCAAACACTAAAAGAAATAGAAGTTAAAAAGATACTTGAGGAATTTCTCCACCCATTTATTTACATACCAGTCTTAGCCGTTCAATAACAAAATCTTTCTTGAGGAGCGATAGTAGTGGTGCCGCTCTAGGCCCACTGTTCTTTCCTGTGAAGAGCAGGTAGAACTCTCGATAGAATCTCTTCTTTTCCCCACTATTGAGGCTGCTTGTGACGGATATCATTGTGTCCTTAATTTTTTCCTCTGTCCATTCACTCAGTTTATCGAGTTCTTCTCCGAGCTGGCATAGAAGCTCTCTCTGCTCTAACGAATCCAATAGTTCTCCTGGTACATTCTCTAGTATTTGGACACGGTATCTTTCTCCTCCATATTTCTCTACCCAGTTATACGATCGTATGAGCAGGCTCTGGAGCCAGCCTCTGCTATATTCGTCTAGGTCTTCTTTGATATGCCTCGTTTTCTTGAGCCGTTCCACAGCCTCTTCTATGTTTGTAGGGCCTACCAGTTGAGCTAGTATTGATGCATGAGTATAGGGGACTTGTACGGGTAGTTCTTCCGGAGGTTCTCTTGGATGGCTTAACTCGTATGTCCTCTTGAGGTATTCTTCTTGTTCCTTGTCGTCGAGCGATTCTACCCCGAAATAGATTCTCTCAGCCTTATAATATGACTCATAGTATTGGGGTATCCGATCGAGATCGACTACAACTTTCTTATGGGGATGAGTAAAGAAGTAAAGGAACCGGAGAATCTGTGGATGTGCTATTTCAAGCCACTCCTTAGGCGTTATACCTACGAAGCCGCTACTCGTCATATCCCTACTTTGTCCCTTCTCCCTAATAGAGACCCACTCATACCATTCTCCCTCAGGTGGTTGGAAGCCGATAACATTAACTGCTAGGTCTACGCAGCTGTCTCTGCTACCTCCAGGAGTAGCGTGATCCTTGCCGTAGGGCTCGAAGTCTACGCCTAAGATATACCATATGCCGGCCCATTCTATTCTCCAATTAAGCTTGCTGTTAGAGACGTCGGTTACTCCTTCATGTCCACAATACTTGCATCTATAGCGTACTCTACCATTTTCATCAACAGAGATTGCTACTGTCTTATCAATACGGCCACATTTTTCGCATATCGGTTCTACAGGTATCCAATCTTCCGGGTATGGTTTTCTGCCACGATACTTGTTTATTACATTCCTAAACTCATCCTTCTTTGGCAGAACAACATTCATTATGAAATCCCTGAATTTAGACCTGTAGAGATCAGTGGTTGTGACAACTTCTATTTTTCCATCAGTGAATTCGCTCAGGTAAGGGCCGAAATCCGACCAATAATGTTCAACCCAGTTCTCATGACAGCCATAAGGGTCAGGCACACTTACCAGAGGACGTCCCGTATATTCCTTAGCCTTATCGGGATCTTTGAAAGCCGATCTCTGTGAGGCTTTACCTTTCCAGGGATCCTGAGTATAAAGAGTTAGCAGTTGCTTGATCTTGAGCCCTCTTTTCTCTAGTATCCGTCTCAGAGTCTCCGGTAGTAGAATCTCTCCTCGTAACCTACCAATATGTTGTACCCCTGACACACTCAGCCCGCCATTAAAGACGTACACCTGCTTATTTCGCTTACGAAGTCTCTGTTCGAGTTCATCTGCTAACTTATCTACCCAGTGTACATGCTTACTCATGATTTCTCATCCAGGGACTCAATGTGTATCATACATAGGTTTTTAATATAACCTGTATCCTGCACATAATCCTTTATTATAAAGTGGAGAATGTTAGGATCGATAATAGGGGAGGAAATAATTAATGAAACGCATCTATGCTTGCTTACGGTTGATGCGGATAGTTAATAGTGTGATGGTTGGTTTTGCCGTGCTCGTAGCTCTTGCCATTGCTACTGGAAGAGACTTTTTCACGTTCGAGACATTAGACTATATTGCTGGTTTTCTCGTCGGGTTCACAATCTCTGCATCAGCAATGGTCCTGAACGATATCGCCGATATAGAGATTGATAAGATAAACGCACCAAACAGACCTCTTCCATCCGGAATAATATCTATCAGACAGGCTTTCATCTGCTATCTAGTCCTCGTATTTATAGGAATAGCGGCGAGCCTGCGAGCAGGCCTTGATAGTCTGATAGTGGTTGTAGCAGCGGTAATTGTCAGTGCATTATACGATCTTAGACTCAAAGCGAGCGGATTTATGGGAAATGTCGCAGTTGCTTTCTCTACAAGTCTTCCATTTCTATACGCCTTTACATTTACGAACAATCCCAATTACACAGTCCTCGTGTTCTGGGCAATGGTGTTCCTCAGTGTACTTGCAAGAGAGATAGTGAAGGATATAGCAGATGTAGAAGGAGACAAGCTCAAGGGGGTCAAAAGTCTTCCAATACTAGTAGGAGAACGAAAAGCCGCATTCATTGCAGGTATGTTTAACCTTTTAGCAGTCTTGCTAAGTCCTATACCTGTAGTCTACGGACTCGTCAACGAGACCGTATATAGTGGTTTCGTGATAATTGTGGATTTCGCACTTCTCTACTCGTCATATAGAGTAATTATTAATCCACAAAGAGAAGAAGCGTTACGACAGAAACGAATAATGCTCTTTGCCATGATGATTGGATTGGTGGGATTCGTACTTAGCGTATTGGTATAATAATATGGTGTATAGAGATGTCTAAAAAGCTAGAGATATTCCCGGAGCTAGAGCCTGCGAGAAGCAAGGAAATTATACTTGAAAGACTTAGCCGTCTAGCTAAACTATACAAGAGGATAGATGTACCCGATGTACCGCTCGGAAAACCCTCTATAAGCTCTCCTCTCCTCGCTCTCTATGCTTTATCCATGCTAGGAGCTTACCCGATAATGCATCTAAGGGTGAGAGACCACAGCATTGTCTCCTTGAAATCCATTATAAAAACCGCGGTCTATCTAGGACTCCGAGATCAACTATATCTCACCGGTGATCCACCTCTACAAGGAGATTACTGTCCTGGAGCATGGGTTCCTGAAGACGCGGTCTCCTACGGGAACAGTTATGGAGTAAATACTGGCCTCTTACTGAGCTCTAGAAGAAGTCTCGAAGAGATCAGAAAACGGATCGATACAGGAGCCAAATACTATTATATAACACGTTTAAACCCAGAGAACCTAGCCATAGTAGAGGAGATAATGAGGCTCATCGATAGGAGAGAATCGGAAGCCATACTTGGAGCATATATCGTGCTCGCCGACGATCGCAATAAGAAATATCTAGAAGAGCACGATATACCATATATTCCGATAGAGGACATTGTTTCCTTCCTCGAAAAAATAGAGGCTCAAGGCATTATTGTACGCGTGATCCTATCAAGTCCCGGGAACTCTGATCTTTTAACAAGATCAGCACATATTCTAAGGGAAGCCGGATACCTAAAGTAGCCTTCATCCTATATTAGTCAACTAGGAGTAAAAGACATGGATACAGTCGACATGATTAGGAGACGAATAAGGGAAGAAGTCTACAATAAACTAGAAAAGAATAATGCAACGAGACCACCATATCCCATAAGAGGGAGGATTCCAAACTTTAAAGGAGCAGAGCAAGCAGCAGAGCTCCTAGCGAGAACTCCAGAGTGGAGAAACGCAAAAATAATCAAGGTGAACCCGGATTCGCCCCAACGACCAGTTAGACTGAAAGCATTAAGGGAAGGGAAGACGCTAATCATGCCTACTCCAAGAATACGACAAGGATTCCTTCTACTTCCAGGAGGAGACATACCCGAAGAATACAAGAGGTATGCTTCAACTATCCGAGGAGCATTTAGATTTGGTATACTTCTTGACACTATTCCAAAAATTGAAACAACTATAGAAAGAATAGATCTAATAGTTGAGGGAAGCGTCGCTATAGACAAAAATTGCAATCGTCTAGGAAAAGGCGAAGGATACGGAGACATAGAATACGGAATACTCACAGAGCTAGGAATAGTAGATGAAAAAACACCAATAGCTACTACAATACACGATCTCCAACTAGTAGACAATATTCCAAGAAAACCACACGATGTACCAGTTGATCTAATCGTAACAAATACGAGGATAATCAGATGCAGGAAAAGAGGTCATCGACCTAAAGGCATAGACTATGAGTCACTGCCAAAAGAAAAACTCGATGCAATACCATTATTAAAGGAACTATTAAAGAGACGTGGAATAGGCTAATCTTGAATTATCAGAAAGCACATAAACTAGATATGGTGACGAAGAGTGAAGAAGTGCTTTAAGCTATCAAATGGAGCAAGGCTAATCGTAATGGAAGGCGATATCACACAGATTAGTGTAGACGCGATAGTAAACGCTGCAAACAGTCTTATGATAATGGGAGGAGGTGTCGCGGGCGCCATAAAGAGGAGAGGAGGCCAAGTAATAGAAGATGAAGCGAGGAAAAAGGCCCCGGTTCCTGTCGGTAAAGCAATTTCAACTACTGCTGGGAATCTTCCAGCAAAATACATTATACACGCTCCAACAATGGAGAGACCAGCTATGAGGATACCTCTTGAGAATGCAGTGAAGGCCACGAAAGCAGCCCTCATAGAAGCAGAGAACCTATGTGTCAAGTCAATAGCGTTCCCAGCCATGGGTGCTGGAGTCGGTGGTCTCAGGGTCGAAGAGGTTGCTCGTGAAATGGCGAAGATAGTAAATTCACATAAAGCAAAGTGTCTCGAAGAGATAGTGTTCGTCGCATGGGGAGAGAAAGCATATCATGAAATGCTCCGTGGAGTGACCGAAGCGCTAGGCGGCGAAGGACACGATTGCTAATCTCTGGGCTGATAGAATGCAGAAAAAAGTACTTCTCGCAATAACAGGAGCTAGTGGAGTCAGAATAGGGTTCAGGCTAGCCGAATATCTGGCACATCGTCGAGACACGATTATTTTCGATATTGTCATATCAGAAGGTGCATTAAAAGTAGCGTATCTAGAAGAAGGAATGGAGAGAGAATCAGTATTAGAGACATTATCCGGGTATGCTAGGGTTTACCTAGAACACGATTTCACAAGTCCATATGCTAGCTCGAGTAATGCACCTGACGTTATGATCATAGCTCCCGCCAGTATGAAAACGGTTGCACTTATAGCGTCTGGTATCGCTGAGAACCTAATAGTTAGAGCTGCACTCTCAGTCTTGAGACTAGGGAGGAGGCTTGTTGTAGCTCCAAGAGAGACCCCGCTAGGCGTAGTAGAGCTAGAGAACATGTTAAAGCTAGCTAGGGCCGGAGCAATAATGGCACCGCTAATGGTTGCATTCTATCATAAGCCGGAAAACATAGGTGATATCGAAGACTTCCTCGTAGGAAAGCTACTCGATGCAGCCGGAATAGAAAATAAACTGTACAGGAGATGGGGAGAGACAGCCTAGTAGAAGTCGTCTCTAAACTTGAATTTCCTTTCTTCTCGTTCCAGCTCTCTGAGCTCGTCTTCGAAGTCTCGGGTCTTCTGTTGTCTTACTGCGAAGGAACATCTGCCGTCCGGTAGCATTGCTCGTTTTTCACAGTAAGCGAATCTACATGAGGCTCCAATACACTTGTCCCCTATCCAGGAACAGAAAGGTACACGGATTACCCTACCCTTATATTGTTCAGTAGTGATGCGAAGGGCATTCTTTGAGCATCTAAAGAAGGGACACAGAGGATTACACTTGTCTCCTAGGGGCCTAGGCCTAGGCTGTCTACTTCTTGGACCTGGTCCTCTTTGTGGTCTTGATTTATGAGGCCAGTTGCTCAACCCAAATCACACCTCTCATCTCTGTACCCAGATCGTATAGTTACATTGCCATCGTTTTCCTATGACTGACTGATAACTAGTTCCACAAATAATTAAGCTAGGGTTTGAACCATTTAAACATTAAGTAGACAACATCGCTTTCACCACCTGTTATAGAAAGAATGAAAGTTTTCCTAACAGTATGGCTTAGTCTCCCAGCTTTAACAATCTCTACAGGATCAATAGTATACTTGCCGGGATAGGAATGAACAATGTAAGGCGAGTGGTCAATTCCTGGACCATGCCTATAGACGGTGAAGTCTGACCCATATTTTAGACCAGATCTCACAACAAATCCACGGTTTCTAAGATCCTTGTATACAGGATACAACATATCAAATCTAGGAATTCGTTTACGGGCCCACTCAACTAGTTCCTCATAGTTTACTGGATCTCCACTACTCCTATAGACTTCCAGTTTTTCTAGTTCCAAGAGATAAACTGCTTCAAGCGGATCAAGTATGAGAGGCCCTCGTGCTTCTCCCGGTTTTGGCTTATCGTATCCTGCTGGTTTTCCATAGAACTCTCTGAAAAGCTCATCTGATTCGTCGAGATCAGGGACGATAATTGTAGTCGAGTACATTAGTGCTTTGATCTTATCCATACCACTAGCCTCCTACCTAGTGTCTTTTGCCAGGATTACGTGTGAGACCTTCTTCATTTCTAGGGATAGATTTCTTTCGGAAAATTATAGGAGAAAGACTAGTATGCCGAAGTTAAAGCTAGTATTTTCAGGTCTATAGCAATGCGTTCTGCTTCGTCGAGTGCATCCTCTAGTTTGTCTAGTATCTCTCTGTATACTGTGTATGCTATATAGTTGTCTGGGAAGAAGTCTAGTAGTTTCTCCATGAGGTCTCTGTAGGTTTCGTCTGCGTCCTGTTCTATTTCTTTTATTCTGTCAACTTTAGATTCCATGGTTTTTAGAATCTCGGTATTGCCACGTGATATAGTCGAGAACGCCCTAATGATGCTTGAGGTTTCGAATATTGCTTCTTCAAGCATTCGAATCATTTCTCTAAGTGTATTTGATAGCTCGGGAATTTCGAGGTCTGAGCCGAGCTTTTTCTTTGCGAGAAGAAGTCTGTGGATTACTGCTTCAACATAGTCTGTTATCCTTCTGAGACCCATCGCTATACTTATATAGAATTCCTTTGAATCTATTAGACCCATTCTTCCAGATGCAATGAACTCGAGTAGTCTGGAGACTGCTTGATCGATCTTGTCCTTCGTGATTGCTACGTCTTGTCTATATAGTTTATCTAGAACCTCTTGGCTCGGAAGACCGCCCTCCTCGGGCATATATCTCAGGAGCTGGCTTACCAAGCCGTCGAGTTCTCGGGATATGTATATCAGTTGCTCTATTATAGTTGTTTTACTCAGGTTTCCTGTGCCCGCATACATTTAGCCCACCTATATCCGGTAATGCCATTAGGTTTGGTATACATGGTACGGATTTGTATTCCTGCTTAAGGGGGTGTCGCACCGGGTAATATAAGGATTCCCTTACTTTCCCCAGCTATAATATTTTGTCAAGGGTCTTGTAGAGGCTTACGGAAAGAGTATAGAGTCTATTTATCGAGTCGAGGCTCCGGCTCACATCTATTATGCTAGAGACCCTTGTAATACTGTTTTTATCGGTTTTGTAGCCTTCCATCGCATAGTAGCCTGCTATTGTGTATAGGTCGGCGAGAAGCTCATAGTCCAGTTCATTACTGTTTTCTATTATATTTTGAGCTAGTTCCATTACCTCGATTATTTTTTCTCTTAATCCTATCGCGTTTAGGAGTAGTTGGTTGATGCTTTCAATTGTGGCGGGATCCGCTGTGTCTAGGATTATTTTTGATAGGGTCTCTGATACTCCTAGTAGTTCTTCTAGGTTGTTTGCGGTTATAGATATTGCGTAGCGTAGCATTTCTTCTTGTTTCATAGTGTATCAGCCTTCTGTTACCTTATTTGAGAAAGTTGTTTTATGGGGATATATTTTTGTAGATAATTATAAATTATAATTGATAAAAATCCTTATTATTATAAAGAAGAAATCTTTATTATAAGAGAAGACAGTGCTAGACGGAAAGCCGTACGCCAAGCTTCTCGGAGCCCTTATATGGTCGAACAGTTGCTATGCTGTTATCGCTTATTCCATGTTCTTCCATGAGATCGGGATTTACATGGACTCTGTTTTCTTCAACTTCCTCATCTATTATGGCTTTGAACGCGAACCTATGTCTGCCTGCAACTGTTATCTCTAGTAGTTCAGTTATGCCAAGCTCCCTTGCTAATGAGGGGCTTATCTTCGCCTCTTCAGGCTCCAGACTATAGTCATACTTTAGCCTTATTCTTTTCTCAGTCACTTTTTTGGGCCTAGCCTTTATGGCTGAAGCTGGTGGAATGACTGCAAGCATGCGAGGTAGGTTAGGCTTCTCGAGCTTTGGGACCTCTTCCTGTTCTCCAGGCTGTTTTTTCTTTTCCATATCATGACACCCTATTCGGCTAGGAAGCCTATGCATTTATCGGTGTGCCGAGTTTATCTATTTCCTCGCCAGAGTATATGAACTTTCTAAGTATATCGACGATAGATGCTATTGGTATTCTTACCTGGCGCCATGAGTCTCTGTCTCTAAGAGTCACTGTACTGTCTTCGAGGGTTTGATAATCTACTGTTATTGCGGCAGGAACACCGATTTCATCGTATCGTGCGTATCGTCTTCCAATACTACCACTATCATCATATAGTGCGTAGAATCCTGCTCTTCTCAGATTATCGTATATTTCTAGGGCTGTTTTTCTTAAGTCGTCGTCTTTCTCGATAAGTGGTAAGACTACGGCTTGGACAGGAGCTATATCTCTTGGTAGCGATAATATTATTCTCCCTTCTTTTTCTCGGTATGCATGTTCGAATACTACATATGTTACTCTTTCTACTCCGAAGGAGGGTTCAATCACGTGAGGAATATACTTCTTACCAGTGATCTTTTCTCGTGTCTTGTACTCTAGGATTGCATTGGGTGGTATTTCGTAGTCTCCTACCTTCAGAGGCTTCTTTTGTAGATAAGCATTCTTTAGCTCCTCTTCAGGAATATTGGCTAGTAACTCGAACACTTTCTTAGCCTCTGACTTGAAGGTTCTCCCGATATAAGATTTATCTACTATGTACCGAGTTTTCTCGACGATCTTTGGCTCATCGAATGGCTTGAAGACCGTAAGATCCTGTCCGCTGTATTGCATGTGCCTGCTAAGATCATAGTCTCCTCTGTAACTGTGCCCAGAGACTTCAACCCAGCCCCATCGTGAGACTCTGACTAGCTGGTCGAAGGTTTGACTAGAGTAGTGTGCTCTTTCATGAGGACCCTTCTCTTCGAAATATATCTCGTTTCTCGGGATACCCAGTGAAGCAATAAACTCGTTGCTAACAGCCATCCAATAGCCGAGGCATGGATGCAGTATAAGTTTTTCTTCTACTGCTTCTCTTACAGTTACTTCCTCGGGGTCGCGTTCTTCTACCTTATACTTGTACGGGAGTATCCTTATCTTAGTACTAGCATGTCTCTCGAAGAACGGACAGCTTTTCTCATTGTCCTCTGGATCAATAAAGTACTCCATCTCCATTATGGTGAACTCCCGTAAACGCATCATGGCCTGGCGCGGGCTTATCTCGTTTCTTCCCACTCTGCCAACCTGTGCGATGCCCAGAGGCATTCGTGATCTCATAACTTCGTAGACGCGTTTGAACGCGACAAACATACCCTGTGCGAGCTCTGGTCTAAAGTAGCCTATGTTTCCCTCATAAGGACCAATGTGGGTCTTGAACAGTAGGTTGAATGTTTTCACTTCTCCGAGTTCTCCACCACATACGGGGCATTTGATATTGTTTTCTCTAATGATTCTAGTCATCTCCCTTGGTGAGAGCCCTTCGACGTCAATTCCGAGCTTATCCTTGATAAGATGATCTGCCCTGAATTTTCTACCGCACCTTGTGCATTCGACTATTGGATCAGTGAAGTTTTCGACGTGGCCACTCGCCTCGTATACTTTTGAGGGCCCAATTATTGGGCTCTCGATCTCAATCACATAGTTGCTGTGATCTCGTACAAAGTATTGTCTCCACTTCTCTATTATCCTATTCTTGAGGAGTATTCCATATGGGCCCATATCGTAGAATCCTGCTACGCCACCGTATATTTCATAACTAGGCCAGAAGAAGCCTCTTCTCTTAGCAAGCTCTAGTACTTTTTGGTACTTGTCTTCAGCCATCTCTATGCATCCTCTCAGACCTGCTAATTGATATGGAAACCGCAGCACCCTTATCAATATTAATATACTCTAACGAGGACCGTCACAACTAAGTTAATCTCGAAGACCCTTTCCTAAGATTGGGGGAGACTAAGTGTCTTTAAGAGAACTCTACACTATTCAAAACCCACTGGCTTTCAGCGGGACTCAAAGGCCATATAGTGAAGCAGAAGTCGTTATTGTAGGTGTCCCGTTTGACTCGACAAGCTCTTTTAAGCCCGGATCTAGGTTCGGGCCTAGAAGTGTCAGGGAGGCATCAAACAATATAGAGTCCAACGGGATACTCGCAAATAGATCCTATATCGAGCAGGTCAAAATACATGATACGGGCGACCTCTCAGTCGTCCCTGGAGATACTCTCGAAACATTGAATAGGCTAAGCAAGGTCTCTGAAGAAGTTATCCAGGATGGAAAACTACTTGTCGCTATAGGGGGAGAACACACTATTACCTACGGAACAGTCAAAGCTATGACAAATCTAGGAATAAAGCCTTGTATAATTGTCATAGACGCCCACTTCGATCTTAGAAAGGACTATCTCGGCTACCTGTATAGCCATGCATCAGTAATGCGCAGGATAATCGAGTCAAGTCTTTCAGACAGGATCATCTATATCGGAGTAAGAGCATATGAGGAAGAGGAAATATTATATGCTGAAGCCCATAAGGACAGAATCCTCTATAAGACACCTATCGATGTTGAGCGAGAAGGATACAAGAATATAACTGTAGCAGCGAAGAGATTCTTATCGCAATGCCGCTATATCTATGTAAGCATCGACATAGACGGAATAGATCCTTCATACGCGCCCGGAACCGGGACACCGGAGCCCTTCGGATTATCCCCGCTAACAGTTGTAAAGATCCTAGGAGGTATCCTAGACAATAGACTAGTAGGAATCGACTTAGTCGAAGTGAATCCCCTCGTAGACTGTAATGATATCACTAGTGTTCTTGGTGCTAAGATATTACAGGAGGCTATTCTTCTCTACAAATTTAGTAGTAGAGTAAAGAAGCAGTCCCAGAGATAAAGACAGCTATATAGCATAGACTCTACGTGGAGCTATGACAGGACTCCTGATTTTTACAAGAATACGTCCTCCGCACCTAGTGCATAGAATATTGTCTTGTTGATCGAGTTCGCTTTTCTTCATTATATGACCACAATATAGACACATGTAGTATACTTCTCTAGGCTTGATCCCGTACGGTAGAACCTCTTCTTCGATACTCTCACTTTCTAGCATCTCATCAAACTCATCCCAACTACTCATACACTGGCACCTTTCTAAGAGATGACCCTTTAAGG
>JALWJI010000117.1 GCA_027081695.1 Acidilobaceae archaeon
CTGTTTTGTAAGGTCGAGATAATACTTTATCATACAAAGATTATGTCTCGCCAGGATCCTTATTCTCTCCTTCTTAGGGAGATTCCTTACCTTCTCAGCGTTATAGTCGGGGCAGTCGCCACATCTGCAGGGGAGATATGTTATTCTGTCTAGGCGCTCTACACCGAAGTCAGTAAATACTCGATCATCCCTCGCGTATAATATATAGGATGCACTGTCGAAGAGATCTACTCCTAGAGCCACAGCGTAGGGTATTATTAGTGGATGGCCGGCGCCGAAAAGGTGGACTGGTTTACCTGGTTTGAGATGTTTCTTGGCGGAGACCACTATTTCCAGGACTGTCCGGTAATCGTACTTCTCTAAGAAGACCGTCGGGCTACCTATACCATATATCGAGAATTCCTCAAGTTCCGATGCTTTCTTGGCACTGTACTCTACTAGATCAAGATATTTTCCTCCCTGGACGGGTAGAACCCAGAGAGTTTCAGGATAATCAATAACTATTCTCCGCGCCTCCTCGACTCTTTTCAGAGTAACCGAGACGCTTCTTTCGGCAGCGAGACGGTCGACGTCGCCTGTAGGGATATCGAGGATCACGCCTATATCTACGCCGATTTTTCCTTCAAACTCTATGATTTCTTTGTTTGTTATGTCTACGGAGCCGTATTGAAGGATCTGATATGCTCCTGAGTCAGTCATTATCACGCCGTTGAAGCCTAGAAGGCTGTGGACACCTTGTTCTAGGACTTTTTCTCTATAGCGTTTGTATAGAATGTATGCGTTTGTTATTACTTGGTTGAAGCCTAGCTCTCTGATTTCCTTGAGAGGTATTTCTTGTCTTTCGACGTCAACCACTGGGAAAAATGCAGGGGTCTCTATCACGCCAGTTTTTGTGTATAGCTTGCCTATTCTTCCTGCTAGGTCTGCGTCTTTGGCCTCAAACATTTCAGTAACCCGTCATTGGACAAAGAGAGATTTGTGGTTTAGGGATTAGACCCGGACTCCTTTACGCCGCATGTATTCTCTGAACAGCGTGTTTACTCTGTGAGCGAGTGGTCCGGCGCCCTCGACCCCGTCCTTCGAGACCTTGACGCTTCTAGCTACCTCGACAACGTTGATATCCTCGTATACTCTTATCTGGTGTGGAGGTATTCCACCGTGCTTTATTAGGAATTCCGAGAATTCTTTAGCGCTGAAAATTGATCCTTCCTCTACAAGTATTTCGGAGATTGTGCTCCCATATATTATAGCGATGGGCCAGTTATTGTTCTCGTTATCAACAGCTGCCTCTAGCGCTATACTTAATGTAGACTGATCGAATCCTGCGAGTTTACCCTTGTATGTTCTCCCGTTGACGAGTTTTACGATAATCACCTTGTCAAGCAAGGTGTTTAACTTGACTGTGAACCTTCTTGCCGCGTCGCTGGCAAAGACCATTTTTATCCCCTTGTACCACCGTAGCCATACTGGTTAATTTAGATTAGGGGTCGGAGCCATGAAGAAGAAAATGACAGTTACGGTGACGAGTGTAAAGCAAGGCGAGATAAAAGGACAGTGGGTTGCAGAGGGCAAGGCAAAAGGCCACAGAATAAAATTCGATGTCCTCGAGGAGCTATTCTCTGTTAAAGAAGGCGATAAGCTCGTATTCGAGATTAGAGATTCGAAACCACAAAACCTAGAGAACTATGTATTCTGCGGACATGGATATGTGGTCAGAGACCTCAAACATGAGCATAAAGAGGCCCCCAACTATACAGTGTTCAGTGTATGGGGCGTTATCTTTAGGTTCGAGCCCCGCCTAGAGGAGCTTGAGCCGGGCAAGAAATACTACTTATGCATTACCCGCGGCTAGACAGCCCCAGGAGGACTTCGATCCAACTGGGAATAACAATTATTCGCTATAAACCAGGGACAACTATCAAAATGTAGCTGGGCATATTCAATGGCACACGTATTTGATAGATAACACATAATTGTTATTGAGCGAAACAATATGTCCATCGAGCAGTCTCTCCCACATATACAATCATGAAAATATCATTACCGGAGAAAGACCGTGGATTGGGTCGAGAGAGCACCTATTACGCTAAGGCTGATACCAGCTATAATCGCAATAGCGCTAATAGCATATGCATCCAGAGCACCAGGCACCATAGTCATACTAATAGTCAGCATAGCCTTTCTAGCAACGGTAATTTCGTTGTATAAAGCAAACGCAGTCAATATAACCGCGAGAATAAGGTTTCCTACGGGATCCCGTCTTGGAAGTAGACATAAAGATGAGGATCGGAGGGAAAATCCCAAGGTCTTCCAGATAATATATGAGGACCCGATAGTAGGGTCAAAAATAGAGGAATTTCTTTTATCAAGAAGTACTAGTAGGCCCTCTAATAGGTACGCGATCCTACACGAGTTCGTATCTGGATCAAAAACCACTTATCTTATAATTAACGGGCAAGATCAAGATATTGAGTCCGAGATAATAGAGAGTGCAATAATATCGTTTTTAGAAGGAGTAAGTATACGTCCGGTAAAACCGCCCAGCTTCGGTGGGCTAATTTCTAGTAGTTCTAACAAGATTGGACAGGATAAGGATCAAGTTTTCATTGGATACCGGCTAGATACTCCTCGACTCGAACCTGTTTACCTGTACTATAGGGATTTTGAAGGCCACATTGGGATATTTGGGTCCACTGGATCAGGTAAATCCACTACATTAAGGGTTCTTGCATCACGCTTACTTGATCAATACAAGGCGGGGGTTTTGGTTTTCGATTGGACAGGAGAACACCGGGTACTAGCTTCTAGAGGGTTTAAGATCGTAGACGTGTCGACGGGAGAGTTGCCTGCTGATATACTCTCGTGTAATAGTGAAGACAGGAAAGACTATGCCTTCGAGGTATTGACCCGTGCGCTTGACCTTACAGAGCCCCAAGCGTATCTTCTTTCTCGGGTATTGTCTAATGCTAGGAACCTGCGCGAATTGTATGATATGGTGTTAGAGTTACCCGAGGACTCTCGATGGGATAGAGAAGTAAAGAGAGCGCTTCAGCGAAAACTGGGTATGCTTGTCTTAAATGAGGGTAGGAGGATCTTCAGGGATTGTCCAGGGGATTTAGCTAGAGGGAACGTCTCGGGGATTGTCCTTGATTTATCGAACATAATGAGTCTGCACGTGAGGAGATTATACGTTGTAATGATGTTATCAATTCTTTTCACGGAGGCGTACAGACGATATAGTTCTCAGGGCGAGAATCATCCCTTAATGTTTGTTTTCATAGATGAAGTTCAGAACATATCTATGGCGTCTGATATACTGGCGGTTATACTTTCAGAGGCGAGGAAGTATGGAGTGCACATAATATATGCTACGCAGAGTCCTTCAATAATGGATTCTAGGCTCCTTCTTAATACTAATACAAAAATAGTTCATTCATTGAAATCGAATAAAGACAAGAAGCTTATCCTAGAGACAATGGGTATGGATGTGGACTGGTTTTCCAGACTTGACAAGCTACCTACAGGTACGGCGATATTGCAGAGTATATCAC
>JALWJI010000118.1 GCA_027081695.1 Acidilobaceae archaeon
ATAGTGAGCCATGCACTGGATACTATAAGATACAGACATAGGATACCGAAGTTTAGGAAATAGGCTACTAGGGAGGGCCTTTTAGATATATTATTGTGTTATTGTTATTAAGTCGTCGTCGAAGATCGCAGTGGTAAGGCTCGGGGGTTCTCTTGTATCTGTAGGTATGGTATTTATTTCATCTATATCATATAGTTTTCCTATGTTCCTAAGGGCTTCGAATACTATCTTGTCTTTTAACTCGCTAAGCTTTATATCGTCGTCCACGATCTCTCTTGTTATTACTAGCTTGCTCCCAAAAACATCTATTACGGCTTCTACCTCACTAAAGCATATTCCGGGATTTGCGAGGTTCACATTTACAAGTTCAAAACCTAGATAAAGCCCATACTCGTCTTCTAGAGTCTCAAGTGCTTTTCTAACCGCCTCTATTACCTCTATGCTTGTAAACATTGTTATCTCGATTTTTATCGATGGATATTCGTAGTCGTTGATTCTTCTTGGAGGAGACTCCTGCACGGATGTAACACCTCAAGCTCCGAAAGTATTCTTCTCATCCAGAACCACTTATATAGGGAAAAACCCGGTATTTGATAGGTAACATTTAAAAATAAACTCATAGGACCCGGGCTCTCTCCAATAACTCTAGATCCTCTGGTGAAAGCCTCCAACCCATAGCTCCTAAGAATTCCTCGACACGATGTTTTTTCTCCGTCTTAGGAATAGCGATGACTCTTGGCCTCGATATAACGTAGTTTAAAGCTACCTGTACAGGCGTCTTCCCATACTTCTCCCCTATCCTTGTAAGTAACTCTAGTCTTGATACAGAGCCCCTCTCTATAGGTGTATAGGCTTGGATCGTTATTCCATGATCAACAGCATAGGGTATAAGCCTCTTTTCCGGCTGACGATAAACAACGCTATAACGTACCTGGTCAACAACTATCTCGTGCTTCCTCGTAGATACTAGTGCTTCCTCCAGTTGTGAAACCTCAAAATTACTAACGCCTATATGCCTCGTATACCCCTTCTCCGCTAGATACTCTAGCGCCTCTATTTGAGACTTAATGTCGACAAGACTATCAGGCCAATGAATCAATACTAGATCAACCTGTGAGAGACCTAGCCTAGATAAACTCGCCCTCATAGCTTTCTCGGCTAGATCCCTGCTCCTAAATCTATGAGGTAGTAGTTTAGTTGTTACAAAAACCCGGTCTCGTCCCACACGTTTAACGACTTCGCCTACTATTTCTTCGGCAAGACCATCTCCGTACATCTCGGCTGTATCAATATTGTCTATTCCATTTTCAACGGCGTATACCAAGGCATCTATCGCCCGACTCCTATCACGTATGTTCCAAGTCCCAAGACCTATCGCGGAGACCCTCTCCCCCGTCTTACCGATCTCTTTCTTATCCTCATAGCATATTGGGAATAGAGGCAACGCAATCACCCTACTACTATCCATTAATTAACCGTGTAACGAAGCCAAATATTATAGGTGCAAGTCTATGAATGAAATCAAAAGTTCTCTAGATAAAATCCTTGACCTTGTAAACGCTGAGAACAAGTGGAGACTCCAAGAAACAATCAACCTAATAGCAAGCGAGAACGTCATGAGCCCCCTGGCGCTAAAAGCTTATCTGAGCGACTTCATGTACAGATACGCTGAAGGAAAACCATTCAAGAGATACTATCAGGGGACAAAAATAATAGACGAGCTAGAGGTGTACACAGCACAACTAATTGGAGGAGTCCTAGGAACCGAGTACGTAGAGCTTAGACCTATAAGCGGGACGATAAGTAATGCGGCGGTGTTCCGAGTACTGGCAGAGCCTGGCGATAAGGCGGTAATAGCCCCGGTACAGGCGGGAGCACATGTAAGCCATACGAAATTCGGCACGCTTGGAGCTCTCGGCATAAAACACATTGAAATGCCCTATGATCCGGAAAACATGAATGTAAATATCGATGGGGCCGTAAAGTTAATTGAGGAAGTCAAGCCTAAGTTCGCGGTTCTCGGTGGAAGCGTATACCTCTTTCCTCACCCGGTTAAAGAAATTGCAGACGCGATACACAGCGTAGGAGGCAAACTAGTATATGACTCCGCTCATGTATTCGGACTAATATTCGCTGGAAAATGGAGAAATCCACTACACCATGGAGCCGATGCTATGACGGCCTCAACGCATAAGACATTCCCAGGACCCCAGGGAGGCCTAATAGCATTTACCGAAAAAGACCTCTATAAGAAAGTATCAAAGACCATATTCCCATGGTTCCTCAGCAACCACCACCTCCACAGAATACCGGCCCTTGCAATCACTGCACTCGAAATGATACAATATGGAGAAGAATACGCCGGCCAGATAATCAAGAACGCAAAAACCCTAGCTGAGGCACTAGCAAGCGAGGGATTCAAGGTTATAGGAGAACACCTAGGATACACGCAAAGCCATCAGGTCCTAGTCGACGTCAGAGAACTGGGAGGAGGAGCAAAAACCGCCAAGTTACTCGAGGATGCTAACATAATCGTGAACAAGAACCTCCTACCATGGGATCCCCCAGAAGCCGTGAAGGATCCAAGTGGGCTAAGACTCGGCGTCCAAGAAGTAACTAGATGGGGTATGAAGGAAGATGAAATGAAAGATATCGCAAGATTAATGGCCGAGCTACTAATCCATAAGAAGCCTGTAGAAGATGTGCGAAGAAAAGTAATAGAATTCAAGAAGAACTATATGACTATCCACTATGCGTTGGATGGCGAAGTTACAACAATATTAGATCTCTAGTAAGATAGCCCCTTCCCCATCTTATACCAGCTTTTTCGAAACGGAAAACACCTATTAGATCCGAGACACTAATAATTAAATCGCGCGCCGACCCGCGGACAGGGCCGCAGGCCCTTTATGGGATGAGAGCGGGGACTATACAAATCCTACATAATTATTCGCATCACTATAAGTAAGCGTATTATCGAGAACAAACAGGATTCTATTAATGGGATGAAACCCTTGGAGGAAACCATAGAAGAAAAACAACACACGGCGTGGATCATAAGCGTAGGCAACGAGCTACTCATAGGAAGAATAGTTAACACAAACGCTTCATGGCTAGCAGAACAATTGACACTCCTAGGCTATAGGATCGAGAGAATAATAACCGTGCCAGACAATGAAGACGATATAGCAGAGGAGGTTGGCCGAGGCTATACACGAGCAGGAATTATAATAACTACAGGAGGACTAGGTCCTACTTACGATGACATGACCTTATCGGGAGTGGCTAAAGCCTTCGGCCTCCCACTGGAGCTGAATCCTGATGCAGAATCGATGGTAAGGGACTTCTATTCCTCAAGGGGGCTCGAACTCACAGAGGACAGGATAAAGATGGCCTATTTACCGCGCGGAGCCAAGCCAATCAGAAATACGGTAGGTGCGGCGCCAGGCTCTCTACTCGAAATAAACAACGTTTTGATAATCTCTCTACCGGGAGTCCCTTCAGAGATGAAAGCAATATTCCTGGAGGAAGTTACACCTATTCTAA
>JALWJI010000119.1 GCA_027081695.1 Acidilobaceae archaeon
TCCATACACAGATAACACAGAGCTATCAAGAGAGAAAGCGTTTTTAGAGGAGCTCATGAAGTCATTTGCCTCGGCTTCTCACAGATTGATAGCGACCGCATCAAATCTCCTAGTTCTCGGAAAAAAGGTGCTCTCCCTGTTTGACACAGTTATAAGGGTAGATTTACCTAGTCTAGAAGAAAGATACGACATCATAAACAATATTGCAGGAAAAGAAGGACTAAGACAACTGCCTCTTGACATTATAGCCCATGGTACTAGGGGATGTAACGTTAAGGATATACAAATAATATTGAACGAGATACTAGACGGAAAGAGTCCGGAGGAAGCCTTGAAGAGCCACACCTGTTATGCTGAGGCTCTGGTAAGGTCCTATCATGGAGTCTAGGATCGTACTGGTTTCTCATTAGTATTTAAGTCTCTTCTGCTCATAATATTTTCTATGAACTGGTAGGGTTCCTCTCCTCGGAGGAGCCCCGCCAGTCTAGGTACACGTGGCCACTTCCCCCGGGGATTATTGGTGCAGAGGAGGCAACGAGCACGAACTAGAGAGATAGCTCAGGAGCTTCTTAAACTTGTTAAAAGTGAGACTAATCTCCGTGTATTGGCTCTTCTCTCTATGCGGCCTAGTTATCCGCGGGAACTGGCTCTTCTATTGGAGAAGGATGAGACGGATATATCTCGGCGGCTCAAGCGGATGGAGAATTTAGGGATAGTGGACGGGTTCTGGGCTAGGATAGAGGGTAAAAACGTCAAGTTATATAGGCTGGCCAGGGCAGGATTCAGTATCAAGTTCGAGAACGGCAAAATCATCGTGGAACTTGGCGGACAAGACGTACGCGGCGAGAAACCTGTTACAGTTTCACGAAGCATAATACCAGAAGTGGACCTCCTTATCGGGAGAGAGACCGATCTTTTCTCCCTTTCTAATACTTCTGCACAGGTTATGCTAGTTTGGGGTCCTCCTGGCGTAGGAAAGACGAGTCTCGTCGCCAAGCTTATTGAGAGGGTGTCTGGAGAACAACCCGTTTTATGGTATAGGTATACACCCGGTGAAACAGCTAGTAGCTTTAGATTAAAGCTAAGAATGTTCATCGAGAACTATATTGGTTACCAGCTCCCTGTCAACCCTAGCGATGATAACCTTGTTAGTGTTCTAGATTCATATAGTTCAATTATTGTAATAGACGATTACCACCTGTTAGGAGATGATATTAGGAAACTAGTAAAATGGATGTTTCTAAAGAGCACAGATACAAGATACTTCATTATTAGCAGGACTAGGGATCCTCGACTCCCATATGCCTCGGGGAAGATCTACAGCCACTATCTACCTCCCCTAGCTCTAGAACATACCAGGGAGCTAGTTAGAACATTATATACGCTTCACAGATTAACACCTAGCAGTGACACCGTGGACTATGTCGTTAAGACATGTAAAGGGATACCCTTAATGTGTAAGGGAATAGTTAGTCTGCATGCAGGATCGAAGATAAGGCTTGAAGAGGCCGCAAAGGCAATACTGTCAAGCTACTATAAGGGAGAAGTGCTAGAGATCCTTGACGATGTAGAAAGGGATCTCGTAGAAATGTTAGCCGTAGCACGGTTCTCTTTACCCCTAGACGTGGCATGTGCAGCTTTATCTAGGCAAGGAGCACGATGTATGAAACTCCTAGCTAAACTCCAGAACCTAGGAATAATCGAGCTCCAAGAGGAACAAGTTGTTCTAAGAGAGTTTGCCTATGGCATTGCGAGAGTTATGCCTAAAGCACGAAGAAAAGACCTTGTTAGGATGCTAGCCGGATATCTCTATTCGCATGGATCCTATAGGGATAAAGTGCTTGCACTTGATTTGTTGGCTGAAGAGTGTTTGACCAGGCAAGCGGCCACTATAGTGTCCGAGAGGTTAATGACTGGGTCCAGTTGGATGCTCTGTTGTAGAGACTATTATATCGAGATACTTGAAAAGTTATCAAAATGTATGATAAGTAGCCTGTATGAAGCAGCAGTGATAAATATAGAGAAGGCATTAATAAAACATATCGCTTTCAATACCGAGTTTGAAGTCGCGTTTAAATTATTCGACGAGTACCTGGATGCACTAAGAATAAATTATACATTGTACGCTAGGCTTGCCGCCTTGTATGCTGGATTGCTGTTAAAGACCGGTAACATTGAGAAAGGGAGAAAATTGCTCAAATCTGCTGAGGAAAAATACAGGGAATTACCGTCTAGGAGGAAACGGATAGTGGCTCCGACCATTTATAGTACTATGACTATTGAGCGTTATCTTGAAAGGGATCTAGCTAAAGCACTTGAGTATGCAGAGCTCGAAGCCAAGGCGGAGTTAGAGCTGGGCGACATAGTAAACTATATAATGGCTAAGATACATGCGGCTGTAATATACTTATATATAGGAGATATACCTGGTCTCAAGAGAACCATAGACACAATATCTCCCCTGCTATCAATGCAACCAAGGAGACTGAGAATCAGACTCGATGAGTACCTTCATATCCTTAACACCTGGGTAGATCTAGGAGAGTCGCGTTATATGGATGCATTGGAAAAGGCCCAACAATACCTTGAGAGGAAGGAATGGAAATTATTCCGCCAGGAAGCCTACTTGATAAAGGCCATATCTCTATACAGATTAGGAAAACTGAAAGAAGCTCTAGAAGTTGTTGAAGAGGCTGTCGAGGATTGCAATCAGCCTGCAGGTGATGAAGATCCTGCCTTATGCCTTATAGACCGTCTCGCCAGAGGTAAAGAGCCTGAAGAATGGTTGGTTAACAGTGTATTGCCAGGTTTTAGACAGCTTATAGGTATAGAGAAATAACCCTTATAATTCATGAATATAGATCATCTACTCATGTTTATTTAATCCAATAGTATTACGCATCTGATAAAGCCTGTCCAGCACTAAATCTATGCTCTTCCATCTATCTTCTTTCTTCTTCCTTAGGCATTTCGTTACTATCTCATCTAACCATCCTGGAACACTCGAATTATAGTGACTCGGCGGTAATGGCTCCTCATTAATTATCTTGTTTATAAGTGCGAGAGGATTGTCTGCGGTAAATGGTGGTCTTCCTGTGAGTAGCTCGTAGAGGAGTGCTCCATACTGCCATATATCTGTTCTCCAATCAGGAGAGCCGTAAGACGCAGGATCGACTTGTTCGGGGGCCGCGTATAGTATTGTGCCTTTGAAGCCGCTTGCAGAGCTCATGCTTGCTTGGAGCATTACTTTGGCTAGTCCAAAATCTGTAAGTTTGGCTCTACCATCCTTTGTGAAGAGGACGTTTTCCGGCTTCAGATCCCTGTGTACGACGCCCATGTGGTGGGCATAGCTGAGTGCTTCTCCTAAGTCTATGGCTATTTTTACGGCCTCACCTATTGTTGGTTTTCCTTCTTTTTCTAGTCTTTCCCGTAGACTTCCACCCGGCATATACTCCATTGCAATGTATGGTAATGGTTTTATCCCGTAGTCTATTACCTTGACTATGTTTTCGTGGTCAAGCCTGCTCCATG
>JALWJI010000120.1 GCA_027081695.1 Acidilobaceae archaeon
CCTCGCCGCCCTCGTTAGACGTCTTTTTCTCGAACGCAAATACGGCATAGGACTTTCAGCCATAGCTAGTACGATTATTGACTTTGAAGACGTGTTCGGCCGCAACATCGAGAACCCTATTGGCGCTGTACAGGTGCCTCTCGGAGTAGTTGGCCCATTACTGGTTAAGGGAACCTACGCTCGTGGAGAATACTATGTTCCTCTCGCGACTACTGAGGGTGCACTGGTAGCGAGTGTTAACCGGGGGGTTAAAGCCCTAACGAGCAGCGGGGGAGTAACCACACGAGTAGTAAAGGACGGAATGACCAGGGCACCAGTCATATGGACGCCTAGCATAGACGAGGCCCTGTCCCTCGTGCAGTGGATAGAAGAAAACAAGGAATCCTTCCACAGTGTTATATCCAGGGTCACGCGCCACGGCAAACTAATAGACTTCTACCCCTACATCGTGGGGAACATCGTATGGATACGGTTCCGCTACCATACAGGAGACGCCATGGGAATGAACATGATAACAATCGCCACGGAAGAACTATGCAGATACATCGAAAAGAACTATCCGGGAAGAATAGACTGTATAAGCGTCAGCGGAAACATGTGCTCCGACAAGAAACCTGCTGCCATCAACCGCATCTTGGGCAGAGGAAAATACGTTGTCGCAGAGGCAATAGTAAAGAAAGAAATCGTAGAACAAACCCTCAAGGCAAGCGTCGAAGAGATACACGAGCTAAACACCGTGAAAAACCTTCTGGGTAGCGCCGCAGCGGGAAGCCCAACGTTCAACGCGCACGCAGCCAACATAATAGCAGGCATCTTCCTGGCAACCGGGCAAGACATGGCCCAAGTAGTAGAATCCAGCATCACCTATACATGGACAGAGGTAAGAGGCGGAGACCTCTACATCAGCGTAACCTTGCCGAGCCTCGAGATCGGGACTGTAGGGGGAGGAACTTGGCTTCCAACCCAAAGAGAGGCTCTCTCGCTCCTAGGAGTAGCAGGTGGAGGAGACCCACCGGGCACGAACGCGTTAAAATTCGCTGAAATCATCGCGGCGACCGTTCTCGCTGGCGAGTTAAATATACTCGCTGCACAAGCAGCAGGACACATGGCACGTGGCCATCGACTCTATGGAAGAAGAGAGGTGAAGCAGGATGGTTGAGTGTAAAGGTAGAAGGGTTCTTTTCCGGGCAGAGGAAAAAGTTCTCCCAAATGGCCACAGAATGATGGTAGACCAAGTAATATTTCCTAACGCAGTAGCAGTTCTCCCAGTAATAGGGAAGGACGTCGTGTTGATAAGACAGTACAGGCCAGTAATAGACAAGTATATCCTAGAGGCTCCCGCCGGGGTCATCGATAAGGGAGAGAACCCCGAGGAAGCAGCTCGAAGAGAGCTCAAGGAAGAAACAGGATACAGGGCGACCCAACTTATACCAGTAGGATCAGGGTATGTCTCGCCAGGCTACTCTACGGAGAAACTATACCTATTCCTATCCCCAGACCCCGAGCCGGGAGAGAGTAGTCCAGAGCCACATGAAATAATCCGTCTAGTCAAAATACCGCTAGATGAAGCACTCAAAATGATAGAGAGGGGAGAGATCGAAGACGCTAAAACAATACTGTTACTATTAGCCGCTAAAGTAAGGTTAGGAATATAGACATCACAACTTTATCAATTTACAGTCTACTGAAGACTCCTATTGGCACTAGAAGACTCATCGGTGAGTATAGAGTGACCACATCGCCTAGGCTGGCTATCGTCTATAGCATGCACGATATCGCAGGTTCCGGAGCTGCAAGGGCACTCCGTGAACTCGTAGATGCTGAAAAGTCTACTTGTCCGCCACCAGCAGAAGAATGCTGGATCCTAAACAACAATGTTTATCTAGCGGGATACGATGAGGAGACTCTATACTTCACTTGGCTAGACACGTCTCCGGATCCATCGGCAGATGCGGTAATTATCTTGTCACGGCACAGTGCGAGTAGCGGCAAGCCTAGTCTAACGACTCATCATACCGGTAATCCTACAAGTGACTCTAGCTACGGCGGTGAACCCTATACATTATCCTTCTCGGCTCCTCCGCTAAGCAGAACGTTGCTTAGGAACTATCGGGAAGCGGCAGAGACAAGAGGACTATTAGAGAGATACGTTGTGACTCTTGAGGCAACTCATCACGGGCCAACATCGAATAGGAAACCGCTTGTCTTTATAGAGATAGGCAGTACACCCGAAGAATGGAAAGACGAAAAGGCACAGGAATCTATGGCGGAAGCTGTTGTTAGTGTTCTTGAGCGTGGTATAGACACGGGTTGTCGTAGAGTAGCTGGATTTGGAGAGACTCATTATCCGGCGAAGTTCACCGAGCTCCACCTCGACAGTGACTACTGCTTTGGCCATATTATTCCGAAATATGCTTTCCAGAAAGGCGTAACCGAGGACGTTATAAAGCAGGCAATCTTGAAGACATGGCCTGGCCCGGCCGAGGCCGCTGTAATACGTAAGAAAAGCATAAAGAGTAAATATAGGCAGTTCGTAGTTGATGTAGTGAGCTCTCTCAGTAATGTCGAAGTCGTTATCCTATAGTTTCTTCTAATGTTGGGGCTCCACGTACTCGTTCCCCCTTTAGTCCCACCGTATTTATTTTTCATTTATCAATTATTATTTACAGCTACCGGTTTACAAGAATACATGTAAGGATACAGCTATCCATGCAGAGAAGCCTTTTGTTCTCGCCCTAATGGGGAGGATAGAGTTTGACGTCTAAGGCATTAGTGTTTGATATTGGGACCACAAGGATAAAAGCTGGCCTCGTAGACTTGGAGTCTCTCAAAATAACTGATATTAAACAGGCCGAGTCTCAGGTTATTTATCCCGCTCCGGGACTGGCCGAACAAGACCCAGAATGGCTCTGGAGAACTGTGACGAGGCTTGCACAGGATCTTGTGTCGTCAAGCGATGGTAGGGTAGATACAGTCGTCTTCGTTGCCTACATGGCTGGCTTAGTGCTTCTCGATGAAAAGGGAGAACCGTTAACTAATTTGATTACTTGGCTGGATGAGAGAGCTGCGGGTCTCCCTGAGAGTGTTTGGAGTGGTCTACTCCGTGTATCCGGGTACAATGTGTTTAGGCTACTAGAATTTCTAAGGATTACTGGAGGCGCGCCTAGCAGTACTGGAAAAGACGTTATCTCTAAGCTTGTATGGATCCGGGAAAACTTGCCCGAAGAATATGAGGGGGCCAAGCATGTTCTGGGGACTATAGGGTACCTGGTCTATAAGGCTACAGGTACGCCGGTGTATCCTGCGGATGATGCTCATCTAACTTGGCTCGCTGATACCAGGCGGATACCCCCAGAGTGGAGCAGAAAGCTATTCACGAAATATGGCTTGGATCCTGGTAAGATGCCTACTATAATGCAGGCACACGAGATAGCTGGAACCTTAACCAAGCAGGCCAGCAGAGAG
>JALWJI010000121.1 GCA_027081695.1 Acidilobaceae archaeon
CCTTAAGCTCATACTTGGAGGTCCATAGCCATGAAGCCCCATAGCGTAGTCAATAAGGGGAGGGGCGGAGTTTTCCGTAGAGACCTTAAGAATTGTTTCTCGTTGTCTGCAGGCCCTGTGGAAAGGGCCTGGAGTATCCAGAAAATAGTGTAGATAACTATAGAGGGGTGTGTAAGGGGATGGTGTTTGGATTCCTTAGAGGAAAGGGCCGTGACTGGATCGACAAAGTAAAGGTAGATGAGCTCGAGAAAGAGCGGATCAGGATCGAGGCAAGAGCCAACATGGTTCTACGACAGATCGAGAGGCTTGAAGCGGAAAAAGAGAGGCTCTACAATTATGGTAAGAATGTAAGCGAAGGAGAGCAAATAATGCTTGCAGAGAAGATCAAGAATATCGAAGACGAAATAGCTACCAAACAACAAGAGTATAGCGACCTATTACGGCAACGACAGGCTCTCGTCAACTTGATAAGGCTGAAGAACTTCGAGGCACAGCTAAAGAGGAAAGGAATATGGGAGAAACTCAAGAAAGCAGATCCCGAGAAGTTACTTGATGTTCTGGCCGAGGTAAAGTTCGAGAAAGAGGCATTTGATAAGAGTGTCGAAGCTGTAGTCGCCGCTCTTGGCCCCGAGATCGGCGGGTATGCGGTAGATACTAGGACAAAGTCTATAATCAAAAAGATGAAAGGAGACGAAGAGTAAATTTAGACTCTAAGCGTTTTTCCCAAGAGTAATTATCAATTATAGGTGTAAGGACCCTTGAACATCCAATCCCAGAGTCCAGGACACTATGTACTAATATGGACGACAGATACAGGAGTTAAACTAAGCCAGCCAATAACATCGACCACTTGGATAGGAAGACCAGGAGGATTCAACATACCAATAGAAGACCCATACATGGTAATATTGGTACAAGAGAACAAGAACCATGTAAAAACAGGGATCCATGACCCCACGGTATCCAGAAAACACTCGCTGCTGGAGCCTACGCTTGAAGGCCTAAAAATAAAAGATGCTGGATCCTCAGGAAAAGGCAGCACTAATGGAACCTTCATAAACGAGGAAAGGATACCGCCGGGAAGACAAGCAGTAGCACGGCCGGGAGACACGATAAGAGTTGGTCTATATACGGTTTTCAAAGTTGGAATAAAGGAGAAAACCAGGACAATAGAGCTTGCACGTCCAGGGGATCTTGTCACTGTAGACTCGGAACAAATAGACAAGCTACCAGAGGATCTCCTGAGGACAAGTATTCGCCTAGATAGGTCCAGATACTTGGTCTATATACCTAGAAATGTGGAATATACAAGGACAAGCTTTGACTCGACTAATAATATACGTGTTAGGATTAAACAGGAGGAGATATCAGATTTACAATATCGGAAGAGGATCCTCCAGAACATAATCATATACCTAAAAGATGTACAGTTAGACCTACACAAGGATCCACCAAAGGGACAGGAAGCGGCAACAAAGCTATACGCGCTTCTTAAGGTAAATGAGTACAAGACGATGCTTTATGATGTGCTAGATAGAGAGACTATCGATGATCTCTCTACTCTTAGCGATCTAGTGTTAAAAGGGCGCGCTGGAGAGTCACAGGTTAAACGTCTAATAATTGAAGTGGATGCTCTTGCAAAAGCCGTAGATCTTAAGATAAAAGCCTTATCTAGTTAAGGTGATAGATATGAAAATATGGAAAATAATAATATTATTTATAATAATAAATATTATGCTTGTGGCATATGCAAATCTCAGCACTGATGTGTATGTTAAATTCAATGAAGTCATCGACGAAACAAATCTAGGAGTAAATTGGCAGTACGCGGAAGAATCTATTACTCAAACATATTATAATGGCGAAAACATCTACATGGTTACACTCCAGCTCTATTCAAATACGTATACTGGCACTCTAGAACTATATATTGACAACAACTACATGCTTGAAGGATTCTATTATGAATACTCGTCGGGAAGCTATATCCTAGTATACTTTACACCCTCGGTTCCTCTCAAACTCTCCTCAATAGAATCTGCAACCGGGGAGCAAATAACACAGACAACAACGATCGATATATACGACGAGACAGGATTAATCTACAGCGATACTATTCCATTACAAGTCACCTACAAGGGTTCCACATCTTACTACGGATACAATTCATATCAAATAATAGTCGAATCATACTACGATGGATCATGGAACACCGAAATAGAACTATACTACGCGCCAGACTACCAGGCAATCATCGGACTATACATACCAGGAATAATAAAAATAAGTTCCCCACAAATAACACAGCCTCCAATAGAGGAAGAGCAACCCATAATCACAGGAAACAACGAAGAGATAAACACCAGTGACAATACTACGACCGAAGAATCCTCTCCAATAGATCTACTACTAGGACTACTCACATTAATACTCGTCATAGGAGCCCCCGCATACTATATAGGACGTAGGAGACGAGGAAAAACCAACCATACCGAGAAACCTATCCCAGCACTACACCACCATGAAAAAATACCGCGAGAACACTACGGCGGAGAAGCAAAAACTGTGAATAATACAACAATAGGTAAAGTCGCAGAGATATCTCTGGTAGAGCCACGTGTCAGGATTGAGCCTGGTCAAAGAGCTGAGATCACGGTAAGATATAATTGTCCAGAGGGATGTCGAATCACAGCACAGCGTCCTGCGGGAGCAGATTGGATAGTCGTCAGTCCTCCATATGTGGAGGCTCGAGGAGAAGGTAATGTATTATTTACATTGGAAGCATTACATAATGCATCGATTGGTAGCTATCCGGTATACTTCAAGGTAGAGCCTGGTGATTCGTTAGCAACAGCCTCTGTAGAAATCACACAGCCTACTGGGGCAACTGAACGTGAGGAGGAAGTACTACATATTCCATCCACGTATATACCTGGCTATAAGATAATTCGTCCACTAGGAAGCGGTGGATTCAGCACTGTGTATCTAGCAGAGAAAGATCAAGGAGAACTAGTAGCCCTAAAAATACCTAAACTCGAGCTGGGAGCAACAGTTTCAGGAAACCTCTCAGAGCAGTTTAGGAGAGAGGCAGAGACATGGAGCAGGCTTGACCACGAAAACATAGTCAAGGTAATAGACTACGGGATAAAACCATTACCATACATAGCAATGGAGTATATGCCTGGTGGAAGTCTACGGGAAAGACTAGAAAAAGAAGGAAAACCAACAATAGGTGAAGCTGTAAAAATAGCCATAGACATAGGAGAAGCACTCAGCTATGCCCACCACATGGGCGTCGTACACAGGGATCTAAAGCCAGAAAACGTACTGTTCACAAAGGATGGAAGAGCCAAACTTACAGATTTTGGACTAGCTAAAGTAATGCTCCAAGCAAGCATGAGCTCTGCAAGCGGTTTCAAAGGCACAATACTATAT
>JALWJI010000122.1 GCA_027081695.1 Acidilobaceae archaeon
GAGCCATGCAGAATCGTCGAAATAACACGTGCAAAAACAGGTAAACACGGAAGCGCGAAAGCTCACGTAGTGGCGATAAGTGTCTTCACAGGCCAGAAGAAGACGCTTGTAGCACCAGTCGATACAAGAGTACAAGTACCTATAATCGAGAAGAGGCTAGGACAGATACTCGCAGACATGGGCGATGTACTGCAGATAATGGACATGGAGACCTATGACACCTTCGAAGTAGAGAAACCAACAGACGACGAGCAACTCGTCTCGAAGCTACAGCCCGGAGTTACAGTAGAATACTGGATTATCATGGGTCGTCCCAAGATTATGAGAGTAAGAAGCTCCTAGCCCTACACATCCTAATATTCTTCAAGGATCAAATAAGACCTTCATCTTCTCCTTAACCTGTCTCAATAACTTGGCGTTCTTCTATGCCGATATTTACAATCGATCCCATCCTATTACAGTAATAGATAAAACATATACGCGGAAAACACACTACATATTTTCTTGGTGCCAGTCCATTGGCCATTATAGAAGCATACAACTTGTCTAAAAGATATCCTAATGGATATCTAGCTGTTGACAATATATCTCTCAGGGTGGAAGAAGGAAGCATAACAACGCTCATGGGACCTAATGGAAGTGGCAAAACAACAACGTTAAACATGCTCACAGGATCTTTACGACCGTCAAGTGGACAAATAAGGATCTGCGGGTATGATCTATGGGGCGACAGGAGACAAGCAATTCTGGCACGCATATGCCTAGGATACGCTCCCCAAGACATGCCGTTTCGGGGAAAACTCTCGGCGTTAGAAAACCTTATATGGTTCGGTCTGATTAGAGGGCTCTCCCCGGGAAAAGCAAAGAATAGAGCCCTAGAGGTATTAGACCAAGTAGAATTATCTGAATATGCTAAGCATAGAGTAGACAAGCTCAGCGGAGGGCAAAGGCGGAGACTAGCAATCGCGGCTGCCCTAGTTGGGAACCCAAGAATACTTGTTTTAGACGAACCTACAAGCGGCCTGGATCCCGCGGCCCGTGAAAGACTATGGAGGCTATTGAGAGATCTCTCACGTGATAAGACCATACTGTTGTCGACCCACATAGCCGAGGAAGCAGAAAGACACTCAGACTATGTCTACATATTCCATAGGGGTAGGATAGCGGCAGAGGGGTCTCCTAGAGCTCTCATAACACGATACGCGAGAAAGTCCTCGATTAGAGTTAAACTGGCGTCTTCTCCTGTAAAGGATCTCATGCTGAAATGGAAATATTATCAACAAGATAGAGAGCTCACTATTATAGTAGATGATCCTAGCTCTGAGCTTCCTAAAATCGTAGAAACATTGCTCCAGCAAGGACTTGTTCTTGAGAGCATTGAGGTTATCCGTCCAGGGCTAGAACAAGTTTTCCTCGAAGTCACTGGCGAGCTCCTGCATGGTACAGCTAGTATTTCAGAGGTGGCTTAAATTGGCCGTGATATGGAGGGTTCTGAGCGAGACCTACGTGTTCCTCAGAGGACTCTTTAGATACAAGGAGATATTGTTCTGGGTAATACTTTTCCCCCTCCTATGGTATGGATTAATGGTTGCCATCTGGGGCAATCCCCAGGCAAATCCGGTTACAGTAGGAGTGTGTAATACCGATAATTCTGTGAATGACACCTGTATGGGCTGCATACTTGTTGATGCAATGAATGAAAGCGGCCTCTTCAACGTGAAAATGTATAAGACGACCAGTGATCTTGAGGCCGCGGTTTCTAAGGGGAAGGTTAGCGCTGGACTATACATACCTTCCAACTTCACAAGTAATCTACTAAGTGGATCACAAGGACAGGTAATACTCTACACTGTTGATACGAATGACGGCCACATAGCCTCAGGCTACTTGGAGGGGTTTTTAAACGGTTTCGCAGACCAGATCAGATCACAATATATCAATACCAGTATAGAGTACATGGAGAAAGGAAACATCTCCATGCCACCCGAATACTATAATTATACGATAAAATGGCTACGCTTAATAGAGAACCCTCTTAAAATTGCAGAGAACACGTACACTCCACCTCTTATAGCGACGAGTGCGGGGATAAAGGCCTTCTATGCGATTGCTATGATAGGCGTGGAGAGCCTGTTCGTCGGACTCTTCACTGGAGTATCCAGCGTTATTGAGAGGAAGAGAGAAGGCTCTCTAAGAGTGTTGTTGTCAAACCCAATATCCGGGACAGAAATATTGGCCTCCGACATTATATCGGGCATGGTAGCTGTCGCTTTAGCATCAATAGCTGTATTCGGTGTAAGTCTTGCGGTTGGAGCAAGATACCAAGGCCTTAGCCCCGCATCTGTGGCTGTGATTTCACTATTATTATTCATTGGAACCCTCTTCTCTATAGCCGTAGGATTACTCATTGCTCCACTTGCACGGACCCCTGAGGGAGCCGGTATACTGGCGAACGCCATCGCATGGCCTGTCATGTTCGCCGGCGGACTAGTAGTTCCGAGGGAGATACTTCCTGAGTGGATACGGGGATTCGCAGATGTCTGGCCATTGTCGAGACTAATGGAGGATGTCCGGAAAATACTTATATACGGCGTATCTCCCGGTGAGGCCCTATACGATGCTGTTCCATCGATCACAGCTACAATAGTAGTTCTTGCGCTTGGAGTATTGACCTATAGAAAATTGTTAGAGAGAGCTATAGAAGCATAATATCCTCACACAATATATTTAGCGATATCGCTGAGACAAGCACAGTATTGTTAAGATGATTATTGTATATGGGGAAAGGGAAAAAGTCGAATTAAACAGTATACTGGTGAGATTAGCCTGTTATGCTTGCATGTATTCGTGGAAGGCTCACGAAGTATACTAGGAATATTAGTGCTACTATTACTAGTATTGGATTGAGCTCTCTCCATCTGCCAGTCGCTATTTTCAGGAATACATAGCTTATGAATCCTAGTGCCATTCCATCTGCGATGCTGAATGTGAATGGTATCCCTGCAATTGTTAAGAATGCTGGGAGCGACTCTGTAGGATCTTTTAGCTCGATCTTGTTTATTGCAGAGGCCATGAGTAGTCCTACTATTATTAGTGCTGGCGCCGTCGCGTAGGCTGGCGTAGCCGTGAATACTGGTGTGAAAACGAGTCCTAGGAGGAACAGGATCCCTACGACAATAGCGGTTAGACCAGTTCTGCCTCCTTCCTCTACTCCCGCAGCACTCTCAATATATGTAGTGACAGTGCTGGTTCCTAGTACGGCTCCTACTGTTGTTCCTATTGCGTCGGATAACAGCATTCTATCTAGGTTCTCTATTTCCCCGTTCTCTTTCATTAGTCCTGCCATTGCGGAGAGCCCAGTTACTGTTCCGAGAGTGTCGAAGAAGTCTACTATGAAGAATGTGAATACTATTGCTACCGCAGC
>JALWJI010000123.1 GCA_027081695.1 Acidilobaceae archaeon
AGCAACGTTACTTGTACCTGTTCTAATCTGGCTTGGAGGTTTAACTGTTTCCTCTTCGTATAGGCCTTGGGCCGCTTTTTTGAATTCTCTCAAAGCTTGCCCTAGGCCCCGTGCTAGCGCAGGCAACTTTGTAGGTCCAAGTATAAGTAGTAAAACTACTAATAAGAGAAGTATCTCGTTCGACTGGAGTATACCTCCCATTAAGACACACCATTTTGATATACTAATATATGCAGAAAAATTATTTCTATCGTTCTATAATGTAAATAATAATTCACTGAAAATTAATATACTCCCTCATTAGAGAGCCAGAGGATATCCTGAGCTACATGCCTAGAGAACAAGGATATACCCTTGCTCTCGTAAAGCTCCTTCTCTTTTTCCAGCATCATCAACGCACACTTCACATCATTATTTTCTAGACACTCTAGCATACGTGGATAATAGTTATTCTTTACGTGCACACGGTCCCCTGTAAACAACTCACCAGAAACTGGCAATCCGTCTATTTCATCAGGACTATTAATGTTTGAAAAGCTTCTTGGATCATCTGTGAATAGTCTCCATCCATAGAATCCACTAATATATGCTGCCCTATAGGCATCAGACAGCCTTGTCTTAGACTGTTTAACATAACAGGCCTTTTTCAGTATTTCAAGGGACCTTAATGATAATACTCCTATCATTACTAGGGGATATCCTTTGACTAGTACAGGTGTCAATGCGGAGAGGCGGGACTCGCTGGAGTACTCGTACAGTTTTTCAATTATATCTCTATTAATGAAAGGATAGTCAACACCTACAACCAGGTACTTGTTATGTTTATAATTATTATATACTGATAATAGGGCCCTAGGAGGTCCTCCACACGGATAGGTCTCGTCAGGAACTATTTTTGCTCCCTTCATTCTGGCCATTGCGTGTATAGAGGGAGGAGTGTGCTTGGAGACAGAAACGTATACTTTATCCGCTACCTGGTCTACGATATCGTAGATCCTTTCGAAGAACGTTTTACCCTCTATTACCTCTAATGCTTTTGGCGATCCGTATCTCTTACTCTTTCCTCCAACTAGTATTATGGCCGCCCGCATATGATCACTCCTTCCAGTCTGCTTGAACAGCCTATAAACGGATCGATGACATTAATCTATATCCCAAGGGATCCTTTTACGCATAGACCCTGTCTACTACATGAATATATGTGCCAGCTAGTCATTATAATATATTAAACCGGTTAATAAACAATGACCAGAAACACTCATAATAATGAGAAAATACACCTAATCGACCTGCCAGACGGATACATAGAGACAAATAAACCATACAGACTTCTCCGTCCACATCCAGTCTATATACTCGCCGTACATGATCATTCACGAGAAGGCCCAGGTCTCATGACATTATCATGGATTATGCCTCTAGAACCCGGAGAACTCACAACTATAATGGTTATCGACAATAAAAATTACACAACCTCCTTACTAGAAAAGAACGAATACTTCACAATTAACATTACTCCATGCCATATGCTGAAATACGCGAAATACTATGGCACCAAGTCAGGTAGATACATTGATAAAGCACTCGTAACTCAGATAAGATACTCGTACATATCAACGAATCCCCCGATAATTGTTCTAGACGACTCTCCAGCATTCCTAATACTTAGAAAAGAAGAAGTAATGAGAAGGAAAATTACAATGATAATAATTTCAAGGATAATTGGATCATACATCAAGACGAGCTCCTATGACATAGAGTCCGATACATTAAGGCTCAAGGATTCGAGCTGTCTGCACCTCTATAAGCACAGATTTCTTTCAGTTGAAGGCAGAATAATCGAGACATATATGACGCCGTGGGGTATTGCTATGAGGAGTCCTTGGCGGAACAAAAAGTAATATTTAAGCTTTATTCAAGGTCTGCATTTATCTCTTGTAAAAAACGAGTATTAGTAGATATGTTTATTGTTATATATCGATCAACATAATACCACCAGAATCTATATAAATCTACATGAACGAGAGTGATAGCCATGAGCAAGGGTTTAGCTATAATAATGTTTTCCGGAGAAGCGGAGAAATTTATACCCTTGGCTGCTCTCACCCAGACAGCCGCAAATCTAGGCGTACCAGTCAAAATATTTGTTTCCGGATACGCAACACTATACTTTACGAAGAACAAGCCTGAGCCAAAGTTTACTAAAGAATTCGAAGAGTACGCACCGAAGCTTCTAGAAGGAATGCAGAAACTAAACATGCCTAGCTGGTATGATATATTAAAGGAAGCAAAGGAAACCGGAGAGGTAAAAATCTACGTCTGTAGTCTAACAGCTCAAGCAATGGGACTGAAGAAAGAAGATCTTGACCCAATCGTTGATGATATGGTAGGAGCAACATTCTTCATGATGGAGACCGACGGATACCAAGTCATATTCATTTAGTGTTCGTTTTCAGAGGGGTGTGATAAGAATGAGCGAGAAAATAGTAATAGACGCGAAGGGAATGGCCTGCCCTGGACCCATAACCCAGCTAATAAGAGCATACAGAAAAGCAAAGAACGGCGACATCATAGAGATCTACGCTACAGACAGCGGCTTCAAGCCAGACGTAGAAGCCTGGGTCAAGAAAACAGGCAACGAACTACTAGAACTGACCGAAGAAAACGGAGTAATAAAAGCAGTAATCAAGGTAACAGCAAAGTAACCAACCCCACACCACATTTTCCCCACCACAAACACCTAGGCAAGCTATGAGTATAGGTGATATAGAGATGGCCAAAGAAAAGATACTAGTATTAGGCGCAGGGACCGGCGGACTGGTAGCAGGTAACCTGCTCGCACATCATGGATACAATGTAACAATAGTAGAAAAGAAAACAGAGCACTTGTTCCAGCCAGGCATGCTATGGATAGCTTTTCAAGGACACAAGCCAGAGAAATATATCAGACCCGTAAAGGAGCTAGTTAAACCAACAGTTAACCTAGTCCAGGGAACAGTAAAAACAATAGATCTGGACGAGCGTAAAGTAGAACTAGCCGACGGAAGAAGCCTAGATTATGACTACCTGATAGTAGCACTAGGATCGACACTAGCATACGAGGAGCTGGAAGGACACAAAGAACTCGTAGAAAAATACGGCGACTTCTACTCCGGGGCTCAAAACGCTGCAAAGTTCTGGAGCCACTTCTCCCAGTTAAAGGAGGGGACCTTAGTCATCGCGGCCGCCGATCCGTTATATAAGTGTGTACCGGCACCCCACAAAGCAGTATTCCTATCGACGTATACGCTGAAGAAAAAAGGACTATTAGGAAAAGTAAAGGTCAAGTTAGCGGTTCCATTCATCTATGAGTATCCGAACGAGACCATTAGTGAGATATTGAGACCTGTGTTCAATGAACGACAAATAGAAGTATATACGATG
>JALWJI010000124.1 GCA_027081695.1 Acidilobaceae archaeon
TGGCCAGGTCTCTGTACCGCTCGAATATCTTGAGATTAAGCCTGTTCCACTGACAACTAGGAAGGTTGTGGCTAGACGTGTACTATTAGAGATGCTCAAGTTAGCGGAGGAGAAAGGATATACAGTGGTTAACCTTGGAGTTGGTATACCTAGCCTTGTAAGTAGTGTAGCCGCAGAAGAAGACGTTAGTGAAATGGTTGTTTCGACAGTTGAGAGTGGTCCATGGGGAGGTATACCGCTCCATGGCCCCGATTTTGGTGTAGCTATTAGCCCTAAGGCTATCATACCGTTGATAGACCAGTTCAGCATATACGAGGGAGGCATAATCGACGCAGCTAGCCTTGGATTCCTCCAAATAGATAAGCACGGCAACGTTAATGCTAGTATGCTTCCAGGCCGCCTAATGGGTCCCGGCGGGTTCCCATGCATCTCGACTGGAGCCCCGAAACTCTTCTTCGCAGGACTCTTTACTGCTGGTAAACAGGATATACGCATTGAGCCGGGTAAGGGCCTCAGGATCGTTAAGGACGGTGACATAATCAAGTTCGTCGACCACGTATACAAGATCCTGTACTGCCCGTGTAGAGCAGAGGAGGAGGGTAGAGAACACCTCTATATCACAGAGAGAGCAGTATTCAGGCTTAGACAGGGAAGACTAGAGCTCATAGAGGTAGCACCAGGCGTAGACATAGAAAAGGACATATTGGCGAAGATGGAATTCGAGCCTGTAGTACAGAAATACGATGAGATGGATAAGAGGATATTCTCCCAGCACACGATGGGTATTGCAGAGGAATTTAGAAGCGCAGCTAGAAAATAATCCTTGTTTTATAGTAGTATTATAATGCTTTTTTTCAGAGGATCTGCATAGTTATCTAGTAATCTTTAGTTGCTTAAATCTATGAATCCTTTAGGTTCCTTTCTCTCGCTTGTGAGATCTGCTGCCTCGGCCTCGAATATGTTTTTAAGTTCTTCGTCTATGTACGGTACGACCATGTATAATCCTCTCTCAGCATAGTCTTCTGGACTAAACATCTTATTATCATAGCTTATAGTATATACTGGGATTTTTGCTATTTCTTTTGAGCCCTCTTTTACTAGTAGTCCTAGCTCCTCGAACTTCTTTCTTAGTTCCTCTCCAATAGTTTCATCCACTTCTATATCCCATACATCTCTTACAGCGACAAGATCGCTCCTGTCAGGAGACCATTTTTCTAAGGCTTCCCGTGTTACCTCCTTGACGACTTTGAAATAGTCGTCTTCAACTATTCTTGACTCTAATATTCTTCCGTTCCTGCTTTCGATTACCAGCACTTTCAAGTGATAACCCCACATATACCTGGTTCCCGAGAGATTTTATTAATATGCTATAGTCCTGATGACCTGTACGTATATTACCTTATTAGGGTCATGATGAATCGAATACAAACGACCCTACTAAGTGAAACCTAGTAACGAAGACAAGGTAATGGGCCTGCGATGGAGGTATCATTAATGAAAAAGGTAAGGAGAAAAGCTCGTAGCAAGGGTTGGCCGGTCCAGGTAAAATTATACTGGTGTCCTGAACTAAACGTGCCTTTGTTAGGAGATGAATGCCAGGATGGAGGAACCCCTATAAGGCTACATATTACGGAGCCTGGTGACGCTAGGCCGGCCTTTAAACACGACTTGGAAATCTTAGAGCGAGGATACATTCGTGAAACAGGAGGTCTCGACGGGTTCCAAGAACTTAGGGGAAAGGGAGTCATACTCTACAATAAGGTTCCCTTCATGGATCTCATGTATGAGGTTATAAGCCAAGGAGTAGTTATTGGAAGACTTTATTGGGATCCAGCGGAGTCGGGTTGGAGGTTTAGGTTCAGTCTTCCAGGGCTTAAACGAATATGGAATATAACTCCCCTAAATAAACATGTTCTGGAAAGAGGCCTTAAGGATATTGCAAGGCGCCGTACCTTCGATAACATACATAGATATCCTCCTAGATCACAAATTATCTTCGTCGACAAACAAGATAATCCAATAGGCATAGGTTATGTTCTACCACGCGGAGATAAGATTAAGGTACACAGCGGGTTCTGGAAGGATCGTCCCCTTGCAAGAGGAGAAAATAACACTACATGGGACGATGTTATAAAAGCAAACGAGTATTATCTATACTATTACACAAGCAGGGCAATAAAGTTCATCCACGTAATGAATGAAAAAGTCCAGAAACCTGTCATCGTATCATTTAGCGGAGGTAAAGACAGCCTCGTAGCACTACATTTAACACTAAGGACCGGGCTCAAACCAATACTTCTGTTCAATGATACCGGCATAGAGATGCCGGAAACACGAGAAATAGTAACTCGTATAGCAGACACATATGGGCTAGAACTCCTAAAAGCAGAAGCAGGAGACGCGTTCTGGAGAGCCGTAGAGAGGGTAGGACCCCCTGGAAAAGATTATAGATGGTGCTGTAAGGTAACTAAACTAGCTCCGCTGGCACGTCTACTTGAAAAAGAGTTTCCAAACGGGGCTTTGAACATAGTTGGCCAGAGAGCCTTCGAAAGCTATGATAGGGCTAGGAGCCCCCGAGTATGGAGAAATAGATGGTTACCAAAGATACTCAATATAAGTCCCATACAAGATTGGCCACAATTGTTAATATGGCTCTACATTTGGAAAGAAGGCCTAAAATACAATCCTTTATATGAGAGAGGCTTTGACAGGATCGGATGCTTCATGTGTCCCGCCGCATTCAACGCCGAATATGAATTCGTCAAAGAAACAAGACCAGAGCTCTGGAAAAAATGGGAGCTAGTACTTGAAAGATGGGCTGACAGATTAGGACTCAACGGCCCACTTAGAGATGCCTACGTTAAAAAAGGTTTGTGGAGGTGGTTAACGCCGGCCGCACAAAAACAAAGATTAGCTTATAGGCTGGGGGTCGAGTTACCAGATTGGAGAACTCTCTATAAGAAATGGCTAGATCCGGCCCTTGTTGATGTCAAAGAGACTGGTTCAGGAATAGAAGCAGTTCTTTCACGAAGTTACGATCCACAGAGTCTACTAGACCAGTTCAGTGTGCTAGGAGCCTTTGAGCCTACTAAGAACGATGAAGACGAACTAGTACTCAGCTCACAAGCAGGCGTTAAAGTATATATGAAGAACAATAGGGTCCGGATTGATGGCGCGAGGAAGACTCATGCCAGAGAGTTATTGATAGATGCTCTCAAACTATCCTTTAGATGGACTCATTGTGCCGGATGTAAAGCGTGTGAAACGAGCTGTCCAACCGGTGCTATCAAGGTTTACTACGAGAATGGAAGGTATGTTCCGAGAGTGGACTCTGGAACATGTATCCACTGCAAGTTATGTCTAGATAACTGTCCTCTAGCAGATGTCACAATAGAGAGGATATACAGTGCTCTACTCTGGGATAACCCGATAGCATGGAGAAGACCAAGTAAGAGAACTCATGAGTCAGTAATAAGAAGATACTTGAAGCTAAAGGGTTATAGTGTTGAAGAAAAAACACAAGGAGCAGTTTTAGACGAGGACACCCTTGTAGCACCCGCAGCACTTTACACAGGCAATGAATAGGTCGACTTATTATATATGGGAGTTCTTTTATATTTCATACCACATTACTGATTCTATCAAGGATACTTGAACCATCGATTGACAGAGTGAGCTTTAGTAAGGGTGTGACTGTCAATGCTTGGAGAAGAACAGTTAAGACTGGCAGAAGAATTCTGCAAGGACGAGTACATAGACTACATGATATACAAATATTTATCAGAACATGAAAAGCATGATAAACACAAGAAAATACTAGAAGAACTAGCTAAAGACGAATATAGACACTATGAGTTCTGGAAGAATATTGTAGGCAAAGATTGTAGCCAGGAAATAAGTAGTGGTTATCTGCGAAGAATAAAGTTAATGAGAAAAATCTTTGGTCTGACGTTTACTCTTAAGTGGCTCGAAAGACACGAAGAAGAAGTCGTAGAAGCGTATAAAGATTACCTCAAGTATCTCGATGGTCCCGAGAAAGAAAAACTACAGGAAATCATTACAGACGAAGAAAAACACGAGCATGAATTAATGTCTAACATAGAGGAAACAATAGTCAAATACATGAGCTTTATTGTCTTAGGATTAGCGGATGCAATCGTCGAAATAACAGGTGTACACGCAGGATTCCTTGGAGTAACTAGCTATACAATAATGGCTGGAATAGCCGGCCTGATAGTGGGACTTTCAGCAGCAATATCTATGAGTAGTGCAGCGTACATTCAAGCCAAACATGATCCTACAAGAAATCCAACTACAAGTGCCATAATGACAGGAATAGGATATGTAGGCGCAGTAGTTCTCTTGGCCTTACCTTATTTCGCAACACATAATATGGCTTATGCCTTTACAGCGTCTATTCTACTAGGAGTATTGCTAATAGGAATATTCACATTCTATGGCTCAATTGTATTCGACAGAAACTTTAAACGCGAGTTCATTGAAAGCGTAGGCCTCATGCTTGGAACAGCGTTCGCAAGCTACATATTCGGAGAAATAATAGGAGCTTACTTCGGAATACGCAATATATTTGGCTAGAAACACATCCCCACTACCAATGATTCGCTGACATAGTGTGATATCGATAAACAGGACCAATGGAGTTGGGAAAAGATGTACGATGCACAATTGATTGTACTAATAATCGGGGTATTTGGAGGATTTGTAGGGAGTCTTCTCGGTATCGGTGGAGGAAGCCTCATGACTCCACTCATGATTGCCGTGGGTATAGATACGAAGGTGGCTGTAGCATCCAGTCTACTAGCAATAGTTGGCACAAGTATTGGTGGACTCAATATTTATATGAAAGAGAAACTCGTTGACATTAGGCTTGCTCTTATGCTTGAACCCTTATCCACTTTAGGTGCTATAACCGGGGTTTTCCTGGCTCTTCGACTAGATAATATAATTATAAAAATTTTGTTGTTCGGAATATTAGTTTACACAGCATACTCAATGATTCATAGGCCAAGAAGAGACGATAATGAGGGTCTTCCAGCCGGGTCAATAATACCAACTAACAGGATTCTAGCAGGAGGACTGCTGAAATATATTGCAGGCTTAGCCTCCGCATTGCTGGGTATTGGGGGCGGTATAGTAAATATCCCGATATTTAGAAAGGTTATAGGATTAAATATGAAAACTAGTGTAGCTACGAGTAAGTTACTTGTCGGCATAACCGCGTCTGCTGGAGCTCTAGGGTACTATATCGCCGGAGTACTTGATCCATGCCTTGCGTTTAGCCTAAGCCTCGGTACTATAAGCGGAGCATACCTAGGTTCCAAAGTCGGTGTAAAGACATCGAATAGAACCCTACAATTATTGTTCTCAATAGTACTAATTATAATTGCTGTGTTAATGCTTGTAAGGAGGTAGTCCAATATGGATAACCTTGAAAAGATACTCAGATATCTAAGCATAGTCCTCCTTGGAATATACATAGCTGGATTGATTATTGGGGCTAAATATTGTTCGATTTTAGTATACGTTGTTATAGGGATTCCATGGTCTACCGTAGTAGTTTACTTCTTCTATTTTATGAAACGAAGAGATTACTTGCCTGCACTAGGTGCTATACTTATACTCTTAGAGCTTGGCTTGCTAGTATATTTGAGAAATCATCTTATTTGAAATAGAGGCCTCGTTCCGCAGGGAAGGGCTCATCCCTCTTTTATTTGGTCGCCTAGGTGCTGGATCTTCATCGGCCTCCAAAGTCTTATATTGCTTAACGAGTTATATCTTTCATATTTATTTCACTAATCTATATATTAGGATTAGAAATAAATGTTATTGAAAATACATTTATAATTGAAGCTTTGGAAAATTTAAAAAGAAAACATGTATCATTTCATAATAGGATCGAGGTGAAATAAAATGTCAATACCCGTGAGCGTATCCCAAGCACTCAAATCCCTAATGAAGTGCAAACAAGTCCCCGACGCAGACCTAGCAGCAAGACTAATCGAACACCTCCTAAACAAGGATAAAGGATCAACAATGGGCGAGCTAAGCAAAGAACTAGGCATAAGCTACCCAATGGTCCTCAAAGTCGTAAACGAACTAGAATCACTAGGAGTAGTAGAGACAAGCAAAGTCAAACCATCAGGCGGAAGAGGACGAGCAAAAAAACTAGTAAAACTCTACAAGCCAATGCTATCCAACCTAGTAAACGAATGCAAATCAATACTGGACGTAGTATCAAATATTCTCAAATAATAAAAACAATACCAAGAACTAAGAGATTATCTTAAAACAGTGTTTTCCCCAACAATAGGATGCTACACACCATTACTGGAATCTATGTAATCTGCCCTATTGTTCCTTTAAACAAAAATAATGATAATGAGGAAAAATCATGCTTCTTCTGAAAGGAGCTTAGCATATAGCCTTCTCTTCTCAGCACTAACAGGATCAGTAACCGCGCTTACGATTAGTGCGACTACGGCGTTTACAACAAGTCCTATTACTCCTGCAACGGCCGCATGGTATCCTGGTAGGCCTAGGGCCTCATAGAACGGGAATTTATTGCATAATAGTATGTTTACTATTATTCCTGCTAGTACTCCGGCTATTGCTCCATCCCTGGTTATCCAGTTCCTCTTGGTCGGGAATACTACTTGGAGTACGGGTATGAGGAATTGCAGTCCTCCGCTGGCACTTATCGCTACTAGGTCAAATATTAGTCCTGGCTTCTGTATTGTAAAGTACCATGCTATTAGGCCCCATATTATTATCCAGAGTCGTCCCACCCATATCAGCTCTTGCTCGGACGCATCTCTCTTAAGGAACTTCTGGTAGATGTCTCTTGTTAGGATCATGCTCGTTGCTCCTAGGAGGCTATCGAGGGTGCTCATTGCTGCACTGGCGGCTCCTGCAAGGAGGAATCCCGCGAATACAGCTGGTGTGAGGGCGTATATCATGAAGGCCATTACTGCGTCTCTGCTACCGTATTCCTTGATAAGTGTATCAATGAATCCTGGCTCGAGTATAGTGCTTCCGTCTACTACTAACCCTTTAGCGTTGAAGACTGCGGCCGCGAGGCCTATTAGTGCAGCCGGAATATAGTAGCTTGATACATATACTGCCATTCCTGCCGCGCTCAGTCTTAGTGTTGTCTTGTCTCGTGCACTATAGTATCTTAGCCACATATGTGGCAGTAGTATGACTCCTACACTGTATACTATTACAAAGCTTGTTGTTAGTGAGAGAGGCCAGTTCATAGTGAGGAGATTTGGCGATACTTCTCGCACCTGGTTCATTAGATCCGATACTCCGCCGGGGAAGAACTTGTAGACTATGAAAAGACCCGCAGCCCATACTCCTACGTACATCCATACACCTTGTAGTGCGTCCGTCCAGAATGCTGCTCTGTTTCCTCCTACTACAAGGTAGAATATTGTTACAGCCATGAAGAAGAGGCTTGCCCAGAAAAGGTTTATGTGGCCTGCACTTCCCACGCTTAATACTATTCCGAGTCCTAGGCTCTGTACCACCATATATGCTATTACGAAGGTCGCCAGAAGTACTGCAGTGATGAACCGTAGTCCTTCACTCTCATAGAAATCCGCCAGTAAGTCTGCTGGTGTTATATGGCCTCGTTTCTTTCCTATTAGATGGAATCTTCTTCCTAGGACGTATCCTGAAACCGCGGCGAGAGGTGTCCATATACTGGCGGCTACCCAAAAGCTTATACCGCTCTTACTGAATACTGCTACGCTAGTTAGGAACGCGAATGCGCTGTGGTAGGTTGCTGCTAGTGTTAAGAAGAGGACGAGGAATCCTACTCTTCTGCTGAGCAGGAAGAAGTCCTCGATAGTGTGTCTGAATCTCCTGTATGCCAGGTATCCCAGGCCTACTACGATTAGACTGTAGAGAACGATTATTGTTGTTACCCATTGCCATGCCTCCACTATACCTCACCTCCATCCTTCAAGAGCGGCGTAGAATACTGCTATCATGCCGTAGATCCATACTATCAAGCTGTAGGCGAATGCTTTGCTTAGTCCTCCTATGCTGGGATCTGGCTGATTTATTGGATCGAGATAAGTTAGGTACATTAGAACAATGTAGATAAGAAATAGAAACAGTGCAATTATACTTTTTGAATTCTTGAATATCCTTGTATCTACGTCTTGTAGTTCTCTAGGATGCTCCTCCCCCATTATCCTTCCCCTCCTCCAATCATGTTTTGGAGTGGGGTTATGGTGGGATTACACTTTGTAAATAATAACATAAACAATATTATATATATCTTTACTATATGGATAATATATAATTAAACTCAATATATACCTATTTTATATAATAAATTTATAAGTTAGACAATACAGATCCTATATCAACTGAATAAAAACCATAAAGCATAATGATACTCATTCCACACAGCTTTCCCCAAACTTCAAAATCACTATAAATTTAACCCTTTGGAGGTCCAGGCATATGGCTATAATTGGAATCGATGTCGGTGGAACTTTTACAGACCTAGTATTATTCGACAGGGGCTCTGGAATCCTCGAGCATCTCAAAGTTCTAACCACGCCTAAAGAACCAGTAATAGGAATCATGAATGCGATCGGACAAGCAATAGACGACCTAGAAAGAGTGGACACAATCATCCATGCTAGTACAATAGGAACAAACATGTTTCTGGGACAAATCGGTATCGAGCCCCCCAAAGTTGCCCTAATAACAAATGAAGGATTCAGAGACATAATAGAAATAGGGAGACAAAATAGACCCGAGCTCTACAACCTCTTCTTCTCCAAGCCTAAGCCTCTAGTATCAAGAAACCACCGCGTCGGAGTAAGAGGAAGAATAGACAAAAATGGTAACATTATAGAAGACCTAGATAAAGAACACCTGTCTCGGAGAGTAGAGGAACTCTGCAAGGAAGGAATAAAGGTGTTTGCTGTAAGCTTTCTCCATAGCTACAAGAACCCTATACACGAGATAGAGGCTGAAAAAATAATCAAGGAAAAGTGTCCAGACGCAATAATAGTTCTCAGCCACAGGATAGATCCAGAACCAATGGAATACGAGCGAACGAGTACAACAGTAGTGAATGCTGTGCTAAAACCAGTCCTTGGCAAGTACCTAGATAATCTGGAAAATACTTTACGAAGCTCCGGCTACCGCGGAAAACTCCTCATAATGCAGAGTAGCGGTGGAGTCAGCCATGTAGCAGAGGCTCTGGAAAAACCCGCAATGTTTATAGAAAGCGGGCCCAGTGCAGGAGCGGTAGCCGTTGCCTTCTTCAGCCAATTAATGGGTGTAGAGAAGGCACTAGGATTCGATATGGGTGGTACAACTGCAAAGGCCTCAAGCGTAATAAAGGGAGTACCAGAGATCACGACAATGTACGAGGTAGGCGGAAAAGTACATATGGGACGATTGGTGCGGGGCAGCGGCTACCCTGTAAGATTTCCATATATTGACCTCGCCGAAGTCAGCGCCGGAGGAGGAACAATAGCCTGGATCGACAAAGGAGGAGCACTCCGAGTAGGACCAATCAGTGCAGGAGCAGATCCGGGACCAGCATGCTATGGACTCGGAGGAAAAGACCCGACAATAACAGACGCGAACCTTGTACTAGGCAGGCTCCCTACGAAGCTAGCAGGAGCCAGACTACTTTTATCCAAGGAACTAGCTGAGAAGGCTATACGTAGATTAGCAGATCAACTAGGACTCAGTGTAGAAGAAACTGCGTGGAGCATTATCACTATAGCTAACACTATTATGAGCAAGGCTCTAAGACTCGTAAGCGTTGAAAAAGGCCATGACCCTAGAGAATTCTCGATGTTTGCTTTTGGAGGAGCCGGACCACTCCACGCGGTTGAAATAGCCCGAGACCTAGGAATATCATCAGTTATAGTTCCTCCCAGGCCCGGCGTCTTCTCGGCTCTCGGCCTACTTGTTACCGACTACAAACATAGTTTTACTTACCCAATTGTTAAACAGGCGGATGAACTATCGGAAGAATATCTAGAGAAGGTGTTCAACGAACTCGAGGAGAGAGCTAACAAGATACTGGAAGAGGAGGGAATACCTTGGAACAGGAGGGTGTTCCGGAGATACATAGAGGCTAAATATTGGGGCCAGGGCTACACTCTTCTAGTACCATATTATCCCAACATACGGAAAATAGTCGAGACATTCCACTATATCCACGAAAATAGATACGGCTTCATGAACTACGAAGAAGAAGTAGTCATAGTCGTAGCACGGCTGGACGCTATAGGAGTCACAGTAAAGCCAAGGTTCCCACGTAGAAAACGCTATGAGCCGCACCATGTCAAACCGCAAACACAGCGCCTCGTATATTTCGAGGACGGATGGAAGCTATCCAATATATATAGAACAGAAGACCTAGATCCTGGATCACTCATCAAGGGCCCAGCGATAATAGAGGCTCCTGACTCCACAATTGTTGTTCCAGAAAGATACGAGGCACTCCTAGATAATCTAGGCGCATTTCATATCTCAGAGGTGTAAAAAATGGTGGACAAAATAACAGTAGAAGTCATCAAGAACGCAGCCATATACACAAGCGAAGAAATGGGAATAGTCCTAAGAAACACCGCATACAGTCCCAATATAAAGGACAGACTCGACCATAGCTGTGCAATACTAGCTCCCACAGGAGAAATAGTAGCCCAAGCAGAGCACATCCCTGTCCACCTCGGTAGCATGAGCATAGGCGTTGTCAATACAGTCAGAATGCTAAAGAAACTAGGCAAAAACCTAAACCCAGGAGACATAGTCATTGTAAATGACCCATACATAGCAGGCACACACCTAAACGATATCCTAGCAATGAAACCCGTATACTATGACGGAAGACTCATCGCAATAGTAGCGAACAAAGCACACCATGTAGACGTAGGCGGAAGCGTCCCAGGAAGCATAGGTGGAAAAGTAACAGAGCTCCTCCAAGAAGGAACCATCATACCCCCCGTAAAGATAGTCAAGGACGGTAGACTAGATACAGAGATTCTACGTCTCATAGAGTCAAACGTCAGAACCCCAAGATACTTTGAAGGAGATCTACGAGCACAAATAGCCAGTCTAAACGTTGGTGAGAAACGAATACTCGAACTCGCCAAGAAATATGGATCCTTCGCGCTCTTAGAGGCATGGAGCGAGATCCTAGATTACACTGAGAGATACACCAGGAGACTCCTAGAAGACCTAGGAATACAGGGATCCTTCTATGCAAGAGACTATCTCGAACTAGACGATAAACTTGTCAATATAGATGTAACAATCACCTTCGAGAAAGAAAAGCTAATAGTGGACTTTGCGGGCACCCATCCCCAAGTCGACTACCCCATAAACGCAGTATATGGAGTAACGGTTGCGGCTACAGCCTATGCTCTAAAGAGCGTACTTGATCCCGAGATGCCAATGAATCAGGGATTCCTACGAGTAGTCGAAATAAAGGCTCCCGAGGGAAGCCTAGTCAATCCTGTAAAGCCAGCACCAGTCAGCGGTGGAAACGTAGAGACGAGCCAGAGAATAGCTGACGTTGTACTGAGGGCACTAGCAGAAGCTCTTCCCGATAAAGTACCCGCGGCATCATGCGGTAGCATGAACAATATCATGATAGGTGGCATAATAGGGAGCGGCCAGACATGGGCGTTCTATGAAACCATAGGGTGTGGCACTGGTGGTAGACCATGTTGCGACGGAGTAGACGCCGTCCACACCAATATGACGAATACACTCAATACTCCTATAGAGATACTTGAAGCCGAGTATCCTATACTATTTACGAGATACGAGATACGGCCATCCAGTGGAGGACAAGGAAAGTACCGGGGAGGAAATGGAATAATTAGAGGCATAAGAATACTCTCCGACAAGACCACAGTCTCAATTGTAGGAGAGAGATGTAGAACCCGTCCATGGGGACTCAGAGGAGGCATGCCTGGACAACCAGCCATATACATGGTACGATACAAAGACGGTAAAACTAAGATACTTCCAAGCAAGGCCACGATACAGCTGGGTGAAGGAGACGAGATCATTATTATGACTGCGGGAGGAGGAGGTTATGGAGACCCCTGTGAACGTGAACAAAATCTGATTGAGAAGGACTTGGAAGAGGGCCGTATAGATGAAGAGTGGATAAAGACTCTAAGATCCAACTGCGCAGGCCAAAGACAAAACACTTATCCGGAATCTAGTTGAACAATTGCCTAATTACACATAAGACATTCAACGATATTGGCGGAACTTTTTCCTCATAGAGATGGTATTCTTCTCCAAATATCGTTCGAGCCTCTGGCTCCTCAACATAAATAATGAACAATAATCCTGCAGTAATAGTCCATCCTGAAATCAAAACTCCGAGTAGACCCGCGACTATTAGGCTAGTTCCTACGCTTACCAATATCAAGCCGAACTGCCCAGGGTGACGCATACATGAGTATATCCCTGTCTTGACAAGGCGGTCTGGCTGAGTAAATCTTTTCGAGGGATGTGAGTGTCCATATTTTCTCAGAGCCCGCCCTGCCATGACATTAAGTGCAATGCCATAGAAAACTAGAGCCATGCCAATTACTCTACACACTACTATATAGGTCGTTGGGAAATTGAGTAGGCTTGCTTCGTACAGATAAGATCCTAGCGTCGCTGGTATGACTATGAGCAATATCCAGTATAACGCCCTCAGAGCATATTTTGACTCCACAGCGTAACACCTGAAGAATAAGGCAATAGGAAGATAATGGATGTTTAACCTGTTATGTTCCTCAGTATACCGCTCATACTGTTATTTTGGAGGTTACTGGGACAATGCTTCTGCAAGCTCGATAAGACTCCTCTCTGGAGTCTTAGACTTCATCACGACACTAGCTACTAGTACGCCTTCCGCGCCAAGTTCTAGAGCCTTGACTGCGTCTTCAGGGCCGGAGATACCGGCTCCAGCGAGTACTGGTATATCCGAATCTATACGGTGGACTGCGTTGACTGCCTTTGTTATTACTTCCGGCTTTGCCCTGGAAACTGGGATGCCTGTTCCTATTAGCTCTGGTGGTTCTACAGCGATCATATTGGGTTTTAAGTGCGTCAGTGCAGCTGCCTCTTGTGGTGTGTCAGCGCATACTAGGATCTCTTTTCCTATTTCGCGTATCGTTTTTATAGCGTAGTCTATGTGTCTTATGGTCACTTTGTGCTCGCTGTGGTTCAGGAGTGTTCCCTTAACTGGGAGATGCTCTAGTGCTCGGGCTGGGATATAGCCCGTTCTACTACCATATTCTACAGGGTCCACATGCTGTAGATATAGATCCTCATGTATGCTTGATAACCTATATACTAGTGGAGATGGAACCGCCAATATTACTCGTACATTATTGTATAGTGTTACTGCTTTTGACGCTGCTTCTGCAATCTTTACAGCTGTGTCCGTGAAGGCGGTCTCGTATGCTTTGAAGTTTATGGCTAAAATTCCCATCGCCGTATCCACCTCTATATACTATTATGTGCATTATCGGTGTTATTCAATCTTATTAGACTATTCATTAAAAGTTCTAGGACTCGGATGCTGTCATCCTGGAATTAGGTATTAGGTTCTAGAACGACTCGAAGAAGAGGAAAAATAATGGGATTTGAGTTGGGAGAGATGGAAATGGCATCTCTTGAGCAATACGGGCTTAGGCTATATTAGGGGAACCGCAATTACGCCCGATACCAATATTACGTATCTTAGGATGAACGCTCCTATCAGCACCATCCATCCTGCTATTGCCGATGCGATGATAACTTCTTGTCTCTCATCTTTTATCCT
>JALWJI010000125.1 GCA_027081695.1 Acidilobaceae archaeon
TGACTAATGGAGTCATGAATATCTTGTTAGGGGAGATAAAATCGAGAGACGTTGAGGAGGCATATTATATTCAGAGATATTTTAGGATAAGATTCTGGCTTACAATAATGTACATAATATACGTTGTAGTCCTTGCATATGCATACACGAAGGGATTATTGCTAGATACAGATTATTCGTTCATAGAACTATGGATACTGGGATCACTTGTAACGTGGATCGGACACCTAGTATCATATATGACTGTTGAGGAATTCAGGAAAAGATTACCTCTAAGGCTACTATCGAGCAATGTGTTAGGATACTTACTCTTATATGTGGTAGCAGCCATAGTTCTCGTCCAGTTTATAGGGCCAGGATCGGCTCCAAGCCCATATTTCTGGGAGGAGGTCAGCATACTTCTCAAGCCCGCGATCATATACTACACAATATATCTAGCGATCATAGTTGTTCTGGATCAGGAGATTAGAAAAACAATAAGTCTTGTCATAAAAGAAAAGATGAGATAACACTAGATTATGTTTGCCAATAGAGAAATAGGAATAATATAATTAGTGTACTTACACGTAAGTACATTTACTTGCTTCATTGGTTGAGACAATAACTTACTAACTAATTCCTTTTAACGAAGAGAACACTAACCGGTTCAGGCTATGAATCGGTGAACAGTCCGTGTTCAAAGGAAGATGGCCATTCGAATCGAAACCCCTACTAATATTCTGGGAAACCACCAAAGCATGCCAACTAGCATGCAAACACTGTAGAGCAAATGCAATAACAGAACCATTACCAGGCGAATTATCAACTGATGAAGCAGTCAAGCTACTAGAAGAGATCGCAGAATTCGGAAAACCCAGCCCCATACTAGTGTTCACAGGCGGAGACCCATTAATGAGGAAAGACTTCTGGACATTAGTAGAATATGGCAAGAACCTCGGACTCCGGATGGCGGCAGCTCCCAGCGTTACGCCACTCCTAACGAAAAGGACAATGAACAGGCTAAAGGAAAAGGGAATCACAAGTGTCAGTATTAGCATTGACAGCTATCGTAGAGAAGTACATGATATGATTAGAGGAATACCAGGAACACTAGATAGAAGTCTCAGGGCCCTGGACTGGGCAAAAGAGGCCGGGCTCCGAGTCCAGGTTAACACGGTTGTGATGAAAGAGACTGTCCTGGATCTTCCAGGAATGGTAAAATTACTTTTAGAGAAAGGCATCAAGGTATGGGAGGTATTCTATTATATACCAACGGGTAGAGGAGGAAGAGAAAGCGACCTCACACCACGTGAATGGGAGGATGTGAGCCATTTCCTATACGAGGCTAGCAGATACGGCATAATGGTAAGGACCGTTGAAGGACCAATCTTTCGAAGAGTCGCATTGACAAGGAGATATTATGAGAAGAAAGGATTATTGAACAAACTAGACGAAGGGCTCGGAGAATTATATCATAAGCTCATAAGCGAGCTAAGGAGCCTTCTAGGCGAACCAGTGGGCGAAGCTAAGGCCCATACCGTTGGAACCATGGACGCGAAAGGAATAGTCTTTGTATCCTATGATGGCAACGTCTATCCTAGTGGGTTCCTACCATTATCGGCTGGAAACGTAAAGGAACATAGCATAGTCGAGATATACCGCCGGAGTAAGCTGTTTAGTACATTAAGAGAAAAACTCGGCGGTAGATGTGGTAGGTGCGAGTTCCGCGGTATTTGTGGTGGTAGCCGGGCGAGAGCTTATGCTGTAACCGGGGATCCCTACGCTGAGGATCCCGCTTGTATGTATAAGCCAGGATCTCTCCCCAGCGAGGTGATAGAGAATATTGAAGTATCTAGACGAGCTTGATGAGAGAATATTGATGGAGCTACAATACGATTTTCCAAGAGACTCCTATCCATTCGATATCGTAGCCGAGAGACTAGATATGAGGGTAGACGAACTCCTCGACAGAGTAGGCTTCCTATATAGAACTGGGATATTAAAGAGGATAGGCTTCTACGTGAACTATAGAGGGATAGGGCTAAAAGCTGCGTTAATCGCTTACGAGTCCAAAGGACAGGTGGAGGAGCTAGCCGAAATTTATGCTAGAGATAAGCTCGCTACACACGTATATCTTAGGGATCACCCAGTATACGATGTATGGGTAGTAACAAAGAGAAAAACCTTAGACGATCTCGTAAAGCACGCCTCTGAGGTCTCATCTACTCTTGGCGTTAACCACATAGTCTTATTCTCTAAACGGACCTACAAGCTAAGCGTAAAATTCGACCTATACAAAGGAGTATCACGCTCAGGAAAGTACAGCTCGATAAACACTAGTCCTCCAAGCCCCGAGGCCTTTGGTATATCTCCAAGCCAACTACGCCTTTTCAGAAAACTAGATGCGTCCAGGGAACCATTTGGGAGGATCGCAGAGGAGCTAGGATTATCGCAGGAAGAGACGGCAAGTCTGGCGTGGAAACTAGTAGACGCGGGTTTATTAGGTGATCCTGGAGCCGCACTAGACGGGAAGAAAATAGGGTTTGAAGAAAACGCGATGGTAGTAATGGAGCCTACCGGAGATGAAGACTCGTTCTGTAGAATGGCTGTCAGCCTACCATATACAACGCATGTCGTTCTAAGAGGATCAATACCTGAAGGTGCCTGGACACATACGTGTTATTTCATGGTTCATGCTGTGGACAAGGAGAAGATTAAGTCATTGATAGAGGACGCGGTTGCAAAGATGAGGCCTCGGAGCTTCATGGTGTTGAGGAGCCTAGCTGATTTGAAGCCTGGAACCCTACGCTAGGCGGGTTCCCCTATGTATGGCTCTGTATTAGGGGTGATATCGGAGTGATTCCTTTATCGGTTATGGTGACGGGAAAAGGCACGGTATCTACTAGGATAAAGGGCCGTTATCATAAAGGGAGGCCCAGCAGGTTCACTAGTATTATCAGGCCAGTAGTATTCTGGAATATTACGTATAAGTGCAATCTAAGATGCCAGCACTGCTATATTGACGCGGGCCCAGATGCTTCATTACCAGAGCTCTCACTGTCAAAAACGCTGGACGTGGCTCGGCAAATCGTAGAGCACGGGATCCCCCTAGTAGTATTCACGGGGGGAGAGCCTCTTGTCTCAGAAAAGTTTTGGAAAACCCTAGAATATTTCCATGAAATGGGTAGACCTAAGACGAGCGTATCTACTAACGGTACATTGATAGATCGTAGAAATGCTCAGCGACTAAAGAAACTAGGCATAACTTATGTTGGGATCAGCTTAGATAGCCTGTATCCAGAAAAGCACGATAAGTTTAGAGGAGCAAGAGGGGCGTGGAAGGCGGCTGTGAACGGTATGAAGAATAGCGTTGCGGCAGGTCTACCGACGGGTCTAAGAGTAACCGTAACAACAGAAAACATAGAGGAAGTTCCCTCTATGATAGATTTCTCCGCGGATCTAGGACTACAAAGAGTCAGCATATATCTCTTGGACACGGTAGGTCGTGGAGCAAAGATTATCTCTCATGTACCACGTGGAGAAATGCTGAGAGAACTTATAGATGAGCTAGTGGAGAAAGCCAAAGAATACGAGGGAATACTCGAGATACTCCTGGTGAGGATGAATTTCGCTGGAATCTATCTAGCAGATAAGCTCTCCAGCAATAGGCAGGAATTCTACGAGTATCTAGAGTTACTAGGCTCGCAGGGAGACTGTGGAAGGAAAACCGCCAGTATCTATCCCGATGGTACAGTTAGACCATGCCAGTTCATAGACTACGTGGTAGTCGGTGATCTACGGAGACAGAGCCTGCAGGAGATTCTGTCACCGGAAAATCCTAGGCTCAAACCATTCATAGATACTGCGTCACGTCTAAGAGGAAACAAGTGTAGATCGTGTCTCTTCAAGGACGTGTGTGGTGGAGGTAGCAGGAACAGGGCGTTGACTGCAACTGGAGACTTCTGGGGAGATGATCCTGCGTGCTTTATTAATCCGGCGGAGATAGCTGGGAGGTGGAAGCTATGAAGAGGACTTGGATACCCATATACATTGATCCAACGGGTCTACGAGTAGCTGTTCTAGGGGGTGGACAGCTGGGTGAGAGAAGAGCGAAAATGTTTGCTGATGCTGGTGCCCAGGTAAGAGTTTATGCGCTTAGATTCGCAGACTCATTAAAAAAATATGCATATCGATATAGAATAGAGCTCGTCAAGACAGATCTCCTCAAAGAGAGTAACCTCCTAGAGGCTATCAAATGGGCCGATCTAGTAGTCATAGCAACTGGAGTAGACGTTATTGACAGGAAAGCAGCGGCATATGCCCGTGAAATGAGGAAACTCGTGAACAATGGGGTAGACGCAGAACGAGGCAATGTAATAGTACCCTTCCAGGGCGAGACAAGTTATGGCCTCAAGTTCGCTGTGACCAGTTTGGGGGAGACAGGCATAGCGGCGCGTATAGCTAGGGATAGGATAAAAGAATGCTTGGAAGACCAGAGTCTAGCCACAATGTACAGGGTAATGGCCAGGATAAAGAAATACATGAAGACTAATATCAAAGACGCTAAACAGAGGCTCCCATTATACTTTATTATAGAAGAGGACAAGGTATTCCAGAGATATGTCTCGCAGGGAGAAGAAGAGAAGGCGTTTCAAAGAGCACTAGAAATTATATCTAACCATTTCAGTTATCCAGACCGCGAGTAGATCCCTCGATAAGGGTAGAAGGGATCCATCAATAACCTCATGATTTTCCTTTTTTAACATATTGTAAAGTCGGCCTCCTCGTAGCAAGCTCAACGACACAATGCACTCTTCTCCCCTACGATAAAGGCTCCACTCGTCTAGACTCACTGGTATGATATTGTATCGAGTGATTCTCTCAGCGAGTTCTATTGCCTTCCTGATGGAAGACGCGTGTCTCTCCTTGAATCTATGTGAAGGCCAATAAACTATGATGGCTCTCCTACATTTGTTCCAGTCTATTACCCTAGCTAAGTGAAGAGAAAGTATCTCTACCGGGATAGGACCGTGAATCCTTACGTTTTTTCCGAGAAGAGAGTTCTTCACAGCTTCATAATGCCCACCCGGAGCGAGGGACAAAATAAACACATGTCCATTAGTAATATCGTCTACTTCTTCATAGCTCTGGGCTCTGGTCTCGACACCAGTTAAGGCCTGAACAATATATGCGAGATCATGAAGATCTCTCATACTGTCAGGGTTTCCAGGTCTATGCGCCAGGAGCACGATCAACTACGAGTGCACCGTGGTCTCTTGCTGTCTACGTCTCAGCGATAATAGGACGCATACTTACGTGTAAATACGCGTAAGATAAGCGTATACAAGTATAATTACTCATCGTGAATAATCACCAGGCCCAATTATGGAAGCGGGTCTAAACGGAATGACCGCTGACAATCCACTCCATAGCCTCGTAGCAGTTTATACGTCTCATAAAGAATCAAGCCTTGATGCTATCGGAAGACTCGGAGAGCTAAAAGAAAAAGCATATGGACTCATAGACGCGCAAGGAATAGTTATCCTGTCAACATGCAATAGGTTCGAGGCCTATCTAGACAATCCCCGAGACGTAGCGCCACTAGTAGATCTAATAGAGAGTATGGGTGGAGAACCAAGAATAATAACCGGCCCAGAGGCAGCCCTTAGACTCTTTAGAATCGCAGCAGGCCTAGAGTCCCAGATCATAGGCGAGCACGAGATACTTGGCCAGATTAGAAGAGCATTGAACGAGGCCCGATCCCAAGGAAGGGTCACACGGCTCCTAGACACTGTGTTCCGAAGCGCGATTATGGTTGGTAGAAGAGTCCGCAACGAGACAGGGATAGGAGAAGGAGGAGCAGGATATCCATATGCAGCCGTTAGACTTGCTAAGACTCTGTCGGGAGAGGATCTAGGAAGAGTTCTCATAATAGGCTCTGGGAAGGTTTCCCAGCGGATACTCTATCTTATATGCGATGAGGCATCGGAAATAGTTGTCGCGTCTCGGAGTCTCTCGAGGGCAGAAAAAGTCTCATCCCATTGCAGGAATGCGAAGCCAATAAAGCTCGATGAACTGGTCGGCACCTATAATGTAGTGTTTATAGCCGTGACAGGATATAGACCAGACCTAACGAGGATCAAGGCTGGGACAATCATAGATCTCTCGATTCCCCCTGTGACAGTAAAAGCAAGTGGTGTTTATCACCTAGAGGATCTGAGAGACGTACTCCAGGAGTCGATCCGATACCGTGCTAAATGGATCCCTGCGGCTGAGAAGATTATAGGAGAGGAGCTAGAGAATCTAGTCCATAAGCTTATAGAGGCACAGGTATCCACGGCGGCGAAGACCATCCTGGAATATGGTGAGAGACTACTAGACCAGTTCCCGGTCAATGGTGATAGAAGGATACTTGAGCGATATATGAGGAGTCTTCTTCACCCACTCCTTGTCTCCCTTAGGAGAGCCTCGAGGGAGGCTTCTTCCTTCGATGATTTTGTAAAAATTCTTGTCGAAGAATATGGTGGAGGAACATGATCAAGCTCCCTAGATTTCCGGTAATGAGGCCTAGACGTCTTAGGGTGTCTCCCGCCATACGTAGTCTTGTGAGAGACGTTTATGTCTCGCCGAGCGACTTTGTGCTCCCTGTATTCGTTGATGAGAGGATAACGACGCCTAAGCCGATAAAGTCGCTTCCCGGACACCAATATTATCCTCCTCGCTCGAGCGAGCTAGTAACCTTGATACAGGAAGCAATGGATCTTGGCGTAAAGGCCTTCCTGTTATTCGGTGTACCGAATCGAAAAGATATGGAGGCTACAAGAGCATATGCCAGGGATGGCCCCGTCCAGGAAGCCATCAGGAACATAAGAAAAGAGACGGGCTGGGAACCTGTCCTAATAACGGATCTTTGTATATGTGGATATTCTAGTCATGGACACTGCGGGGTACCAGTAGATTGTAGACGTGGTAAATGCATAGATAATGACCGAACATTAGAGCTATACAAGAGAATCGCTGTTTCACAGGCAGAAGCAGGAGCCGACATCATAGCTCCAAGCGGTATGATGGATGGACAAGTAGCCGCTATAAGAAGCGCATTAGACGACAACGGATACAGTGATGTGGGTATAATGTCCTATAGCGTAAAGTACGCTAGTAGCTTCTATGGCCCCTTCCGCGACGTTATGGATAGCAGTCCCCGATGGGGAGACCGTTCAACATACCAAATGGACCCAAGCTACACCAGGGACATCCTAAAGGAGGCATTGATGGATGTAGAGGAGGGAGCCGATATACTGATGGTGAAGCCAGCGCTACCCTACCTGGACGTAATCTATAGACTGCACACAAGTATACCGACGCATCCACTAGCCGCATATAATGTTAGCGGAGAATACAACATGATAAGACTCCTAGCAGAGGAGGGTCTAGGCCTCTATGAGGATCTCGTCCTGGAGGTTCTCTCCTCTATCAAGCGGGCGGGAGCCGACATAATCATAACGTACCATGCCCTAGAGGCGTCCAAATATCTTGAAAATAGGTGATTCTCGTGACGTACAAGGAGAAGCTTCTAAATAGGGCAAAAAAGGTCCTGGTGGGCGGAGTAAATAGTCCGATCCGGGCGCTCACTAGGCCGGAACAACTACTCGCAGTCAAGGGCAAAGGTCCGTATATCTATGACGAATCACTTGGCAAACTAGTAGACTATGTTCTCGGATACGGTCCACTAATCCTCGGCCATGCACATCCAGAAGTCAAAAAAGCGATAATCGAATCCATTGAACACGGATGGTTATATGGGGCTACCAGTCCACTAGAAATCAGTCTTGCAGAGAAAATACTCACACACGTGTATCCAGGAGGAAAAATACGTTTCGTGAACAGTGGGACAGAGGCAACAATGCTAGCACTAAGACTAGCGCGAGCGTACACTGGTCGGAACCTCATAGTTAAATTCGATGGCTGCTATCACGGAGCCCACGATTATCTTCTTGTATCGGCTGGAAGCGCTGCAGGTCATCTGGGAGTGCCAAAGAGTCCTGGCATACCATCAGAGGTTTCCAGGCTAACACTCATAGCAGAGTACAATGATCCAGGTGGGCTAGAAGAGATATTCTCGAAGTACGGAGACCAGATAGCAGGAGTAATAGTAGAACCAGTAATAGGCAATTACGGAGTTATATCGCCAAGCAAGGGGTTCTTGCTCAAACTGAGAAAACTAACTGAGAAATACGGTACTGTACTTATCTTCGACGAAGTAATAACAGGGTTCAGATTATCCCTTGGAGGGGCACAAGAGTACTTCGGTATAAGAGCAGATCTGGTGACGTTAGGTAAGATTATTGGAGGAGGCCTCCCCATCGGGGCTGTAGCAGGTCGTCGCGAAATAATGGATCTAATCACCCCTGTGGGCAAGGTATTCAATGCAGGTACTTTTAACGGACATCCACTAGCAATGGCCGCTGGGCTAGCAACAATCAGGGTTCTCGAGAAGGAAGGACTAGGCAGAGCAGTCGATCATGCAAGGGCATTAGAGGATATAATAAGGGAGAGCCTAGATTCGGCGGGCATTACATACTCTGTGAATAGGATTGGACCAATGATGCAGTTTTATCTAGGAGTAGAAAACGTTGAGAAGCCTTCAGATATTCCGCCTCAAAGCAAGGATCTCTACACAAGAATCCACGAAGAGATGACGCGCCACGGAGTACTCATAGCGCCCAGCCAGCTCGAAGCACTCTTTACAAGCATAGTTCATGGAGACAACGAAGCAGAACTCTTCCACCAAGCATACAGTAACGCCGTCAGGAGGGTACTCAAAGGATGAAACTGGTAGTCGCCGCAAGAACAAGCAAGCTGAGCCGAAAACAGGTAGAAATAACGTTAAACTACATAGCACAGAAACTAGGCAACATAACATACCAGTTCCTAGGAGTAAAAACAACAGGCGACATAGTCAAGGACAAGCCACTCCACCTAATCGGAAAAAAAGGAGTATTCGAGAAAGAAGTAAACAACGCAGTACTGGAGGGAAAAGCCGACATAGCAGTCCACAGTCTAAAAGACCTACCCTCTAAGCTACCAAACGGCCTAGAAATAGTCCTAATACCTCCCAGAGGCCCCAGAGAAGACTCATTAGTACCACGTAAAGAACTCCCCCCAACGAGGCCGAGCGACCTACCAAAGGGTACACGCGTAGCCGCAGGATCTCCTAGAAGGCAGGGAATGCTATATCACGCAAACCCAAACATTGAGACAGTATGGATAAGAGGTAACCTGGATACCAGGCTCAGGAAACTAGACAACGGACAAGCGGACTACCTTGTAGTAGCCGAAGCCGGCCTCACACGCCTAAGAATCTCCAGGCCAAGGATCATTCTCCCAGCCGTGAAGTACGTGCCAGCACCAGGCCAAGGCCTGATAGCAGTTGTAGCAGTTTCAGAGACAAGTATTGCAAGAAAGCTGAAAGAAATAACACATAGTCTCTCGACACTAGAGGCGATAGCTGAAAGAACATTTCTAGAGTCCATAAAAACAGGATGCGGTGCCCCCATAGGGGCAACAGCATGGTACAATAATGGTAGTATCAAAATCATATCAGCGAACTATGATGTGAACCTCGAGAAACCACTCTACATAACGATAACACACAATGATCCCGTGGAAGCCGGGAAACAGGTAGCAAGGCTCCTCAGGGAGGCGTAAACATGCCAGGCACAGTCTATATTATTGGAGCAGGACCAGGAGACCCCGACCTAATAACACTGAAGGCATTCAAAGTAATCAAAGAAGCAGATACGATACTTTATGACCGACTAGTCAGTCCCGAGATCCTAGAACACGCTAAGCCAGATGCAGAACTAATATACGTTGGGAAAGCACCGGGAAATCATGAGTTTACGCAGGAAGAAATAAACAAGTTGCTCTACGCCAAAGCGCTAACAGCTAGAACCGTTGCACGACTCCACGGAGGAGATCCTTTATTTTATGGTCGAGGAGAAGAAGAATGCCTCTATCTAATAACTAGAAGAATAAGATGTAAGATAATCCCAGGAGTTCCATCACCAATCGGAGCAGCTGCAGAATACCTTATACCGCTGGCAGGAAGAGACATCGCTAGCAACATAATATTCTCTACAGGGACGTTTAAGGGAGGAAAAAAGATCTCAGTCGATGAGGCAAGGAACCTTATTCAAGCCTCACATCACTCAGTATTTCTGATGGCCACCTCGTCCTACAAGAACATTATAGAAGCATCAATAATAGCCAAAGGCCCCAACACGGCTGTAGCCGTAGTAGAGAAAGCTACAACTCCAGAATCAAGACTCGTTATCGGTAATGCACAAGAATTACTAGGTAATGAATGGATTCCATCACCACCTGCAATCATATTCGTCGGAGGAGGCCCAAGATGGCGACTGGAGAGAATAAATGCACAGTACTATTAGCGGGGCCTGATCCACCTCCAAGCAAGCTAGGGCCCTGCACAACCATATGGGTTCCACTAATAAAAACGCATACTGTGAAAAGATCATCTCTGATACTCCTAAATATTATTAATCAATACGACACCGTGCTCTTCACCAGTCCAAGAACGCCACGACATCTGAAGGCAGATGCAGAAGCACATGACATAGTGAGAAAACTCGAAGAGGCATTAATGGATAAAAACATATGGAGCATTGGACCTAGAACAAAGGAGTCCTTAGAAAAACATCTGGGATTAAAGTCGAACATTCCAAAAGAATACAATACTATAGCTCTCGCATACGAGCTCGAATCTTCAGGAGCGGAGAATGTCCTAGCCTTGCGTAGACCAGGAGCCGGCCCTGAACTCGCTAATATAATAACACAGTGGGCAACGTATACTGAACTACACGTATATCGAGTTGAAGTGAATCAAGATTGGCCATTTATCGTGGAAAATATCAATGTGGATTATGTCGCTGTAACAAGCAGACAAATAGCAGATTACGTAGCAAAAACAAGCTGGATCTCAAAGCCCGCTATAATATCTATTGGATCCTTAACGACTAAGAGACTGAAAAAGCATGGTATAAAGCCCCTCTGCACAGCCAATATGTACACGTTAGAGGGACTAGCGCTCTGCCTTGAATCCCTAGAGTCAGAGAAAACGGGTTAAACAGTCCAGGACTGGAGGAGAAAAGTATGGAGGCTGAGATAAGAAAACTCCAGAGACTAGGATCAGGAAGCATAGTAGTTACACTTCCCAAACACTGGGCTCAGAGGCTCGGTTTAGAACCTGGAAAAAATGTTATGCTTGTCAACGAAGATGATGCAATTAGAATATTGCCACTTGAAAAATCGGAGATAGGCGAGTGTACGCTCGACTTGAAGAACACAAATCCATATCTCGCCCTCGGAGTCCCCATCTGTACATATCTATCCGGTTTAAAGAAGGTCACGGTAAAGCTACCACCAAGAGGAGAAGACCTCGTTCTTCCCCTAGTCGAGAAAGCAATGAATTTTGTAGGTCTCCAAGTATATCACCAGTCACCGGGAGAAGTCAGGATAGAGGTACTCCTAGACCACGACAAAATAGATCACATAAAATTAATACGGAACATGGGATCTGTCCTCCAAGCCCTAACTAAACAAATAGCAGAAGCCCTAGAAACAGGTAAAACAAACATGGAAAAAGCCAAGATATACAGACGCGAACTCCTACGAGAACTCTACATGGCGATAAGATATGTACTGTCAACCCACAAACAAGTCCAAAACATAGTAACAAAAGAGCTAACAGCTCTCACAGCCAGCTACCTAGGCCTGGTAGTCGACCTACTCTACGAGACACTCGAAACAATAACCAATACAAGCCTACCAATAACAGAAAGCGATAAGCAAAGAATAGCCCAGATATATCACACGTTATCAGACACGAGCCTACTCTTCATACTAACTATCGCTAACCCAACACAATCAAAAGTAACAAAACTAACTCAAAGCATCCACCGGATAAAGAACACCGTCCGACAAACAATAGACACATTAGAAAGCCCAATGGGCGGACTAATAGCCGGAAGACTACAAGACGTGATAAGAGTCCTCACACTAGCAACATACATACTCACATGTATGACATTGTTAAATACAAGAATAATCAAAAGTCGATAATTTCGTTAGAATTAAATAATATCAATAAATAAACAAACAACTAATTTAAAATAGACATATTTTATTAATATTATTTAATCATATAACATATCAATACCTATTTTTTCCAAGGTGCTAAGCCAACTGAGAAACCTTGATACTGTTGGTCCTTGAAATATCGCACCGTGCTGGGGGGCCAATATTTCTATATCAAGATCTTTAACTCGTGATAACCAGTAATCTAGTGCCTTTTTACAGCATAGATAGCGTCTGTGGAATCCCTCTATATATGCTAAGTGCTTATCGAAATTATTTACGTATAAGTACCATTCGTTTTTCGGAAAAACGGCAGCTCCAATGTCTCCAGTGAACATGACTTTGAGATTATGATCATACAGGGTGAAATTACCTGGCGAGTGTAGGAAGTGGGCAGGTATAGCTTCCAGATTTACTCCGCCTATTTTTATAATAGCCCCGTTGTCAGGTATTTCTATAATATTAAGATCCGCTATTGCTCCTAGATGTGGAAGGAATCTTGTCCATAGTGCTGATATATAAATGTTAGCATTTGGGAAGAAATCTAGTAAAAGATTTATTGATCCAACTACGTCAGGGTCTTGGTGACTATAGAATATTGCTTTTATTTTCGTTGTATCGAGATACTGGCTTACTGCCTCGAGTACTTTCTGGAAGACAAAGTACCCGCCTGGATCTAGAAGAATACCTTCACTATTATGCACTATAAGATACTGATTCGTCAAGATACCTTTTTCGGCATCAGCCTCGTCCAGGCCAAGCCATATAAATTTATGATATTCATTTCCAGTAACCACAAGAGGCTTATGAAGTTTACGAACCATTACTCGATCACCTCCGGACTAGGTAAGAGGGAACCATATATTTTAACTCGATATAAACCTTCAATCTTATTGAGTACAGTAGAATCTTCTAGTAACTCCTCTCCCGAAATAATAGCATAGATTCCGGCTAATTGGCCATTAACAAATAGTAATCTGAAACTACCATTACCACTACCTGAAACATACACTACCTTATACTTACTAAATATTCCTTGGCTGTGAAGGTCTTCAATAAATTTATTAAACTCCCCTCTAATTATGCTTACATCCATAGTCTTAACTAGCATTGACTTCATTAGAAGCTTTGAAATCCAAGCAATATCTGCCAGTTTCAGAGAAAAATCTCTAGCGGTAGTTTGCTCTAGATTTTTGACACTAACTGAATGGTTCACAGCATGTTCTATGATAGAATAGGCTAGATTCCTTAACTTAGGCCATACTATACGTTTACGCGGACCAATATAATCAGCGAATAACAGTATCTTGTTAGTATAAATCTTAAACAATAATTTAATTGTGCTGACATCGCCTTTAAGTGTAATTATAATCTCGTTATCAGTAATATGATCGATTGAAATTTCGTAAGTATCTTCGAATTTAAAAATGAACCTTTTAAACATCAATCGTATTTTGTCATCAAACAATCCTACAATATATGGAATACTCGGAAGTAGATTGTTCTTTTCTTTGAGATACGCTATAAGACTTTCTTTATCAAATTCTTTTTGGAATTCGCCGATTTTTTTAATCAACCAGTCCCCCCCGTATTAAATACACAATTATATCTTGTAAGCATGTTCATTATATAATTTAGTTTTAGAAAATAAATATAGTTAACTAG
>JALWJI010000126.1:0-1008 GCA_027081695.1 Acidilobaceae archaeon
GTATAGCCTGCCACGAATGTTTAGGAGTATGCCCTGTGGACGCAGTTAGTATAGATTATAGGATGGAAAAGAAGAGTCTTATGAAAGAAAAAGTACTAGTCAGAGACGAGACTGCGAGATGTGTGAGATGTGGAAGATCAATTGGTAGTACGAGGATGATACGGTATATAGAAGAAACATTGTTGGCGAAGGGGCTTCCTAGGGAGGTGGTCGAGAGAGTATGGTTATGTGAGGAGTGTAAGGCTCGCTCGAAACTAGTTGTCTGAACAACTACTGTTTCCTTCATATAGAAACTTGATTGTTTCCTTGGTAGGTCCCTTGCATATTATTTTCCCTTTCTCTAATACTATGAGTTGGTCACTTGTTTTCTCTATTGTTAGTGTATCATGACTGGATACGATTATTGTTTTTCCTTTGCTAGATAGTTTCCGAAGTAGACTAGTTACAAGTTTTTTCTTGGTGAAGTCTAGGTTGGAGAATGGCTCGTCGAGAGCGATTATATCGGGGTCTACGAGCAGCGCCCTGGCGATGCCAACGAGTTGTTTTTGGCCGGTGCTGAGTTTGTGTGCTTTTTCTTCGAGGATATGGCTTAGTCCGAGTGTATGGGCTATTGATTGGATTCTTTTATGGGCTTCTCCTCGTGGTATTTCTCGTAATTTTAGTGGATATAGTAGATTATTGTAAACGGTGGTCCGCAGCATGACTGGTTTTTCGTGGACGTATACTGTTCTCCGCCTATAGTGTTCTATATTATTTCTCCAGGGATCTTTTCCGTTCAGAAGTATCTTGCCCTTTAGTGGCTTGTATAGTAAGCCTGTTATTTTTAGTAGTGTTGTCTTTCCTGCCCCGTTGGAGCCTATTACTCCATAGATTATACCCGGGATAAACTCTATGGTTATATCTGATATAGCGTATTGGGTCTGGCCAGGATACTTGTAGGATACCTTGTCTAGGACTAGTCGATATCCCATTTTCTTTTCACCAACCTAACTAGGAGTGAGATGCCTA
>JALWJI010000126.1:1018-13798 GCA_027081695.1 Acidilobaceae archaeon
AACGACTAGAACTAGTCCTAGCTTAATTGCGTTCTCGTATTCTCCCATAGCCGTATAGAGCGCTATGCTTGTAGTAATTGTTCTAGTGAGTCCTTTAATGTTTCCGCCAACTATTAGTGCTACTCCAAGTTCTCCTATAGCCCTTGAATATCCCATTACTATGGCTGCTAAGAGGCTTGGAAGTGATTGTGATATTACGAGACCAGCTGCTTGTTGCTGTGTTGCTCCTAGGCTTAGTGCAAGTTCTGTATACTTGCTTCTTGTTTCTTTTAGTGTCTGGTATGAGACTGCAGTTATGAGTGGTGTTATGAGGAGGGCTTCTCCGATTATGATTGCTTGTGGTGTGTATAGGAGTTGGAGGAAGCCCAGGGGGCCGGCGTTGCTTAGTAGCATGTATAATAGGAGTCCTACTAGGACTGTTGGGATTCCTACTAGTGCTTCTAGTAGGTATGCTATGTGTCGGAAACGATATGATCCGCTTAGCAGGTATGCTAGGGGTATGCTCCAGGCTGATGCGAGTATTGTTGCTGTACCGCTTATAACTATACTTCTTAGGACTATGCTGGCTAGCTCGCTCATTCCCGGCTATCCTCTTAGCTGTTGCCTGCTATTTGATTCCAGATTTCTTCTAGCTCGTCTAGTTTCTCTTGGGCTGGATAGAAGAGTGGTTGGCCGTACTTGTCTATTCCATAGTTGGCTATTAGTTGTTGTCCCTCTGGGGATACCAAGAAGTCTATGAATCCTTGTGCTTTGGCCTTTTCCTGTTCAGGGCATGAGGATACTATGTATGCGCTGTAGATGTTTATGAGTGCAGTGTCGTTGCTGTATAATATTGTGAGGGAGGGTATTCTTCCGTCTTTCTTGTATTTCAGGTAGGTCCCTATATCGCTTAGTGTGTATGCGTGTTTCTCGTTGGCTATTACTAGTGTTTCTCCCATTCCTTGTCCTGATTCAAGGTACCATTCTTTGCCATGGGGGTCTAGTCCTGCCTGTTCCCATAGTTGGAGCTCTTTTACGTGTGTTCCGGAGTTGTCTCCTCTGCTTATGAATAGTGCTTTTCCTTCTTCTCCGGCCATGTATATTCTTTTCATGGCGTCTTCTAGGCTGGTCGCGTTGCTTATTTTTGCTGGGTCGTCTTGGGGGCCTACTATTATGAAGTAGTTGTATGCGAATATCTTATGGTATGTGATGATTCCTTTGTCTATGTATTCTTTTTCGAGGCTTGGTGCGTGGACTAGGACCATGCAGGCGTCACCGCGTTCTGCTCTTTTTAGGGCTTCTCCGCTTCCTACTGCTATGAAGTTAATAATGGTGTCCGGGTGTTGTTTATGATATTCTGTCCCCAGGTAGTCTAGTAGTCCTGTCGCGTAGAGGCTTGTAGTTGTAGTTGCTCTTACGTTGATAGTGTTATTGTTGTTGAGTACTAGTGTGGTTGAGGCTATTATTGCTATTAGGAGGATGGCTATTATTGCTATGAGTTTTAGTTGTAGGTTCAATATATGTCCCCGTTATCAAGATTCTGATAACGGTATATAAAACGATAGATCCGCCAAACACATATACCAGAAACAATCCAAGAACATCAAAGGTGACAACAACTGCTCAGACCCCAAAAAATTCACATCCTAGATGGATCAAACAAACCAAGCACACAACTACAAGCCTCACTCGAATACCTCATAGGACAACACCTAGAGGGAAAAATACAATCAGGACTCATAATAGGAAAATGGAAAGAACACTCCCTTCTCCTCGGATACTACCAACCATACAAGAAACACCAAGGATACAGAGTCCTTAGAAGAATAACCGGAGGCCGAGAAGCCATCCTCACACCTAACCACACATACCTAGGACTAGTATTCGCGAGCGAGAATCTCAGAGAAGTTGTAGAAATAGGAAACAAGCTCGTCGAATGCATAGGAAACAATGAAGGTATCATTATGGGAGCCACCAGGATCGGGCCAAGACCCCTAGCTACCGGAGTCCTAGAGATAGTGGGACAATACGAGAACGAGATAGCAATAAAGTGCATCACGAAAGATGTTTTCGATCAAGAACTAGAAACAAAAACACTAAGAGAGAATCCAGATCTACAAAGACTAACAAAGCCATACGAAGATCCAAGATGGACACGCTTTAACGGAGTGGAGACATACCCCAAAAAGTGCTCAATAAGAAGCGGAGACTTCACCTTAAGGCTCGGGATAAGCATCGTCGAAGACAAATATATCGGCGACATGGCAATAGACGGATCTTTCTACGCATCACCACCAAACGAGCCCTTCAACCTCGTGAATACACTAGCGGGAATGCCAATAACTGACCAAACAATCTATGCGTTCGAAGTTAGACTAGACAAACAACTCGAGCTCTATGGAGTCGAAAAAGACGAGGTTACATGCTGTCTAAAGAGGCTCGTAGGACTATATGACGAAGAAGGGCCTAGGTGAGACCACTATTCTATCTCCATCCTTCAGCCTTGTATCTAGTCCATCCAAGAACGCGATACTTCTTCCATTAACTATAATATCGGTAGGAGGCCTGATCGATCCGTCTTCATCGAAAACTCTTTCTTTGACCTCCTCAGGTATTTTTTCAAGGGCATCTTTTACAGATGATCCTTCGGGAAGATCAACTATTATTCTCGGCTTGCCGGCAAGCTGATAGTACTCCTGTATAAACATTATCTCTACCTTCATCCGTTCACGCACCCTTATCGTTGAATTGGAATCTCAGCACTATGAGTTATTCTGATATTATTTAGGGAAAAATATTCTGTATATGTATCGTCTCGACACATGCCATGACACAAGGCCACATAGGCGTGAATTATGGGGAAAAAGGGGATTTGCTACCTGGATTTTACTTTACGATGCTAATAAACTCCTCTAGTCCTAGGCGTTTCAGGGTTTCTGGCTTCGGTATTCCGTTCTCCCATCCCCTTATCTCATAGAACTTTGGCAGGTATGCGTCCAAGTACTCTTTAGCTGTTCTTCCTTTCGCCGGCCCATCTGGTAGTGGTGTTTCTAAGAGTCGTTTAGGTAGTGTATCCTGGTAGCCGTGGCCTTCTCTCACGGCAAATAATCTCTCTACGTTGTAGATTCTTTCCCCAGTTAGGAGGAGTTCGTCTGCGGTTAGGTCTTCCCATCCAGTCATTGCTTGTAGTAGGCCGACATAGTCTGTGTGGTCTGTTGCGAAGGTGTTGAATTTACATACTACAAGGCTGTCTATTACGCTGAAGTAATCTTGCTGGTATTTGACTAGTTCTACTTTCTTCGGGTCTATCTTTAATGGATCGTATTTCTCTGGTGCTCCGAGTACATCGAAGCTTACGGCGTATGCTCTTAGGTGGCATCCTCCTCTGTTGCTTGTTGCGTAGCTTAGTGCCATGCTATTGATTCCTCTTGGATCATATGCTGGTAGCTCCAGTCCTCTGACGTGTATCGGTACTTCTGGTTTCTCGAAGTATTCTCCTAGGCGTTTTGCTCCTTCTGCCGCTATGTCTCCTATTCCGTGCCTGTATGCCATTCTCCATACGAGTTGTATGAAGGCGTCTGCATTGCCCCATTCTGGCTCGATGTCTTCTAGGAGGCTGAATAGCTCCTTAGCTTTCTCCTCTGGTAGTTCTCCTTTCTTGGCTTTCTCATATAGGTCCATTAGGGTGGCAACCGTGTTTCCTAGGCTTATAGTGTCGAATCCTAGATCGTTGGCTAGATAGTTTAGCTTGATTAGTGCCTCGAGGTTTCCTATGAGTGTGTTTGCTCCCATAGCCCATATCGACTCGTATTCTGGTCCCTCTGATACCGGTGTCCTATATGGTCCCTTGTCTACTTTTGCGACTCTGCTACATTGTATTACACAGCCCCAGCATCCCTTGTTGGATACAAGATACTTCTCGGCAAGGTATTCTCCACTTATTTCGAAGGCTTTCTCGAAGGTACCATAGGTCCAGTTCTTGGTGGGGAATGCTCCGTGGCTGTTAATGATGTTTACGAGGACGGCTGTTCCGAATTTTCCTAGGGCCTCGCTTATGCTGTGACTGGAGATTTTCTCAATGACTCTCTTAGATTCCTTCTTGAACTTCTCCTTGTCTACTGGCTCTAGTTTTCTTGATCCTTTAACGAAGAGTGCTTTAAATTTCTTGCTTCCGAGTACTGCGGCGAGTCCTGTTCTTCCCGCGGCTCTATACTTGTCGTTCATGATTGCTGCTATCTTGGAGAGGTTTTCTCCTGCTGGACCTATGCTCAATATGCTTCCTATATGTTCGCTTGGAGTCTTCATCTCTTTCCTAATTAGCCTCTCGGTATAGACTACTCCTTTGCCCCATAGTTTTTTGGCTGGATGGAATTGGACTTCTCCGTCAACGATGCTTATCCACACAGGCTCGTCGCTTTTACCCTCGATCACTACTCCATCGTATCCGGCGAATCGTAGCCATGGCCCGAACTGGCCTCCGCTATTGCTGTCGCCTAGTATTCCCGTCAGGGGACTTTTACCAACGACATGGTATCTTCCGCTCTCGAATGCTCCTGTCCCGGTTAATGGTCCCGTCAGTATGTATATCTTGTTTTCTGGGCTGAAGGGATCAATGTGGGGAGGTATTTCCTTCAAGGCAAGATATGCTCCTAGTCCTCTGCCTCCTATGTATTTTCTTAGGATCGATTCAGGTACTTTTTCTTCTCGTGCTTTCCATTCGGAGAGATCTAGCCTTAGTAGTTTGAATTCCATAATAGCACCTCTATTTATGGGGAATAAATACTCGTTCTCCCCACTACTGTGGGAGAGAACTATATTCATATAATTATAAGATCCATATATGAATATAAAAACATTAACTGACAAAAACTTGTTTTAATCATTACTCAAGTCCACGAGAGATACTACTAGTACTATGATATAAACCTGTTACCTATGTAGAAACTGTTACATTAATAGGATACGTAACTAATACGCCGTTAATCCAATACAAAAAAAGTAGTGTAAATTCTATGGAAATACCTGGATCACTATACCAATACATATATATATTTCCGGGATATAGTGGATAGAGTTTTATCGTTGATGTAACTGAGCTTACGATCTCGTAGGAATTAGTGGTTGTGTTATAAACAAGTGTTATAGAGCTACTCGTTTCTCCACCAGACTCAATCCATAAATCCATCTCATATAGAGTAGCACCAGGTACAGTGGAATTAATATAGACTGTACCGACAAGGGCCAAAGATACATTAAACGCGGTAGCAGTATCGTTATTGTAGAATCCTAAGATATTAAACGTGGAACCGTAAGTAGATGGTCCGACCCTATATGTATCTCCACCGATAATCCATCTGAAAGTATTACTGGTGACATAGTTATATCCAGAATCATACACGACTATTGTACCATTTTTAATCATTTTATAGTCCCAAAAATCTATACTTAATGTAGTGCCTGTAGCTTGCACGGGACCTATAATTAAATTATTATTTTCATCATAAATCTCAACATACCATCCGGACTGGAGACCAGTTATGTTTACATAGTAAGGTGGGCCACCTATGGTTACCAAGAGTAGATCGTATCTAACTATTTCACCGTAGATACTATAGAGTCCTAGTCCTACACTATCTACCTGAAGGGTGGTATCGTAGTCATCAACAATGAGGGTATCCTGATATATTTCTGCGAGATAACCATTAGTATTATTTCTTATACCTAGTAGATCGTACCATGTATCTTCTAAGAAGGTACCTGGGAAGTTTCTAAATGCCAGTCTATTCCATGCACCATCCCAAAGATATATATACACTCTGTCGTATAGATAGTTGTTTCCTATAGTGTAGAAATACTCAGTGGATTTATTCATAAATACAAGGTCAGAATAATGCGATAATGTACTAGAACTATCCCACATCATATTAATATCCAGATAGATCTCCTTGTCTACTGGAATTGTCCTATTGATTAACAATATACACTCTCCACCGTAGTAGTTGCTTAGGCCGGATGTCTCACCAACAAGCTCACCGTTGACACTGTCCCAGTACCAGCTGCAAGTATCATTATTTAATGGAACAAGTTCACCTGCAGCTAGAGGGTCATAATCATCGAATGTGTTCCAATAGATAGCTCGTCTTGACTCTAGAGAGATTAGATATCCTGGAGGAATGCTAACTGTTACATTTGCCGCTGTCTTATAAGTGTTTAAAGAAGCGGTAACTGCTGTGTCAGAGGGTTCCTCTAGGATAACTGGAGGAGCCACGCTATTTGATGATCCACTAAGATCATACTTGATAATAATCCCAGCTATCACTGGATTAACTAACAGCATTATTAGCACTAGTACCAGTATCATACTTTTAACATACCTGTAAGTCAATTCTCTTTAACCAAAACTATATGTATAATATGCAGGATCTAATATATTATAGCATATGCTGAGTTCCCGAGTCCGGCTGTAGATATCCCCCTGGATGGTGATTTAGACATGGTGGATACAGGTCAAGTACAGGATCTGAGCGGCCTATTCTGGATGCTGTTCGCATTATTCTTCATGATAATGAGCCTTTCACCAATGTTCAGCTTCTATAGGCTCAAAGCGGCAAGAATGAGCCTACTTGCAAAAATGGAGAAGAAGTATGGGTACAGGTTCATAACTCTTATTCATCGCTCAGAAAAAATAGGCCTACTAGGACTACCAATCTACAGATTTATAGACATAGATGATAGTGAGGCCGTCCTCAGAGCGATAAGGAATACGCCTCCGAACAAGCCGATAGCACTAATAATACATACTCCCGGAGGACTTGTACTAGCAGCGTCACAAATAGCACGAGCACTCAAAAGACACCCAGCAAAGAAAGTTGTAATAGTACCACACTACGCTATGAGCGGCGGTACATTAATAGCGCTCGCCGCAGACGAGATCCTAATGGACCCCAACGCTGTACTGGGACCACTAGATCCCCAGATAGCTGTAGACCAGGCATCACATCTACCGGCACCAAGCGTCATTAAAGCCGTAGAGATAAAAGGCAAAGATGCAAGCGAAAAATTCCTTGTACTAGCAGATATCGCTAAGAAGAGCCTCGAAGAAGTACAAGAATTCATCTATGAGCTAACAAAAGACAGGCTAGGAGAAGAGAAAGCAAAAGAACTTGCTCAGAAACTAACAGAAGGTAGGTGGACACACGATTATCCTATAACATTTGAAAAAGCCAGAGAACTCGGACTGCCTGTAAAAGACAACGTACCAGAAGAGGTTTATACACTAATGGAACTCTATCCACAAGCACCAACGCACAAGCCTGGAGTAGAATATATCCCTTATCCAGTACATCATCGCAACCATAATCGCAATCCTTAAATCACCCCAATATACGATACCAATAGAATCGGAATAATGTGCCGCCGTAGCTCAGCCGGTAGAGCGTCGCCCTGGTAAGGCGAAGGTCCCGGGTTCGAATCCCGGCGGCGGCTCCACAAACCATTCTCAAACACTACAAAATCATCAAAATCAACCACATTCTAGACCACTTCAAACTCCTATTAGTCAATCAGATTTTCAGGCCATCATACATTTGAACCAGAATAGAGGTAAAGGCAAGGTAAAGAGCTCTAAAGTTTATAGTGCCGTGTTTATGCGATATATAACACTAAATAAGTTATTAATTAATCTCACTAGATTACAAATTATATAAGTTAAAGAGAGTTTCAATGATTACTTATACCGGGTACGACTGTAAACTAGGATTGTGACAATAAGGGCCAGTAATAGACAGCATAATATTCTCACACCTACAGAATACATTGATTGTTTAGTATCCGTTCCTTGAGTTATCAGAGTATAGTTTATAGTTCTCTCATTACTTGTTATAACATTTTTGATAGACGAATGCTTAAGGGTAAGATAGTTTGACCCAAGGGATATGAATAAGAAACCATTAGAGCTATCATAATAATAACGATTATAGGCACTGCCGCAAACGGTTTCTAAAGCCTCTACCTTTGTTACGTTTGGTGGCATTATAATTTCTAGTACAGAGTCTTTGTTAATATAGAATACCACTTGGATTATGAGCCCGGATTTTACAAATTTGAACTCTACGATGGAATAATCTCCGATACTATCATAATTTAGGTTATTAATCATTCCTCCCTTGACATATTCTATTCCAATACCAATATCATATAGTGATGCCTCGAGAAAGGTCTTTGATGCTAGAATGGCTGACGCCTGTGCTTCTACGTTAGTTTCTTCTGACTTATATGTAGCAGGAATCCAATACTCTTGAGTTATTCTATCCCACAGTATACTTATCGAAGATAGAACGATAGGACTTGTGAGATAATAGGATGCTAGTCCTGCTACAAGATATCCTAATGCATATGACGGCTCTGATTCCAAATGTTTCTTTACAGTATTAGTTGAGTTCGCCAGCTGTATCTCATGATAATACCAGGAGCCATTGGTATCTTTATGGAACCGTTTGCCTAGCCAATAATCAACAGATTCCTTATAGCTTGTGTTGCCAGTTAGACTGTAGAGTTTGAGGAGAGCCTTGGCTACCTCGACGCCTACATCGAGATACGTTCCTTTTCCCCAAGGCCTGGGATAGTCGAGGAATCCTCCATCCAATGGGCTCGATTCGTCTCTTACTTGTCTATTGATAAGTATCGAAGCGAGTTTATTAGCTTGGTCTAGGTATGTTTCATTGTTCGTAATATTGTATAATTCTATGAGAGCGAGCAAATAATTTGCTAAGATTCTTGTAGATGCGTTCCAGTTGTTAAGCTTGAACAGATATCCGGCATCTTCTATGATTAACATTGTCCTGGGATCGTTAGGATCTGCTCTTACTAAGCCATAGAACGCTCCTGTACCAGTGTTAACTGCATAATTTAAATCCCGCCCATACACGTCCTCTGGATTTGTCGCTAGGCTGATAGCAAGTTTTTCTAGGCCGGAGGGATATGAGGCTAGCGGATATACGCGGAACTTGACGGTTTTGGCTTGTCCAGGTTCCAGGTCTCCGAAGCCTATCTCGTACTTTATCCATCTATAGTACCACGTGGAGTCATTGCCTACAATGTTGCCGTAGCCCCATAGCTTTATGCTAGTGTTAGAATCCACTAAGACTATTAGAGCTCTGTTTATTCCTAGGGGTTCCCTGGAATATACTATACTCGGCTTCCATCCGTTAACTGCGGTCCAAGAGGTATCATTATAGTCTATGATAAGGTACTCTTTTTCATTATTGTTTATTGGGTGCCCTATTTCCGAGGCGTAGAAATAGCCTTTTCCGGGAACGTAGATGGTATCGTAGCCCCACCAATCTAGGTTGTCAAAAGGTAAGGTTACTCTCACATTATAAAGTGTATAATTCCAGTTGTTATGTACCGTCATATTGATATCAACATAGGAGGATCCGGGGGTTAATGTTAAAGACTGTATAATGGAGAGCATATTATCTTTCATTACTCTATATGCTATGGCATGATCATTACTGATAGATATATTGTATGATGCTATTTTGCCTGATCCTAGACCACCATCGCCTGTATCCCATATACCTTTATACGAACTGGATTCACGCTTCAGACCATAATAGACCTCTATGCTCCTGATATTAGCGACGTACATATTGATGGGCCATGCAGCACTCTTCTCTGATAAACTTGAGGTATCCTTGTATGTGTCTATTGCTAGAGCAATAGCCCTTGAGTATGGTGAGCTGGATTCACGGGTCCCTGCTAGATCTCCCCCAATATTAATGACAAAGTTACCTATACTGAAATTAGATGGATCCAGCGGGAGTATTCTAAATCCTCTGCATGACACATATCTCGAGAAAAGCCAGATATGACCATCCCCTCGATATGTCAGAATATTATAGTAGGACTCCAGAACCTGGGATTTCAATTTGTTAATAGTCGTGTTATTGAGATATGATAGTGCAAGCAGAGCTTCTCCCTGTTCCGTGTTCCAATGCCAGCATCTGCCCTCTCGTGTACCCCAGGTTTCGCGGAATAGTCCTATGTTGGAGTCGTAGAGTTTGTCTATTAGGACTTGGACCATTTCTTTCCAGAGATGGCTTCGGATTCCTAGGCAATAGGACGTGTCTCTACTAGTATCTGTATGGTTGTTTTGAAAGCTGGCCGATACGACTTGTATCTGGATAATAGGATACACTATTAACATTACAAGTATAAGGGCATAGATAGGATATACACGGTGCATATCTATCACGCCAATAACCGACACCTTTCTCATTCTAGGGAATACATATGTGTTGGATTGTTATTGATTAAAGTGGATTTACTGGGTCTCTACATATGTTTTCTAGGAATTCCCTTATGCAGTCCTCATTGTATCTAAATGCTTGACCGTGACTTTTTATTAGGTTTTCTAGTTTTTTCAGTGATATGATGGCTTCTCTTATAGCGGACTTACTTAGTCCAGTGCCGAATTGAGGGGTTAACGGTCCTATCAATAGTAGGTATATTGATTGCCTGTTTGATAATATTCCGGCGATTTTTGCTAATGCTATTAGTGATAGTGGGTTTATTCCGTGCCCGGAGCTTGACTGGGCTAGTTCAAGGAGTTCTCTCAAGTCTACTTTGTCCGTGTCTACTTTGTAGAGCACGGTTTTTTCGTCGACTGCGGAGTCGACGAGGACTATTAGGCTACTGTTTCCTAGATGGATTATGTCTCCATGGTTTGGTAGATCCAAGGGTATGAACTGTACTGTGTCTATGCTCTCTGTACAATGTTTAAGTGCACTTACCAGACAGGGGCCTACCCCGTCATCTCCATACATTCTATTCCCTATCCCAATTATCTTAATCACTGCACCTCTCCTTCAACCAATCCTTTACAACTCTTAGACAGTCGCCTTTTCCAGGGCAACACTCATATATGTTGAACGGGAGGTGTGAGAGCACTTTAAGTGCTGAAACAACATGTGATTTCTGCAGGCTACCTGTTAGGTTCATCCATATATCTTTGACAATATCATTTGGGTCCACGGACCCTGTTTTCTCTTGAATAGGGTATTTAGCTATTAGAGATACGCCTTTGGCTTTGGGATGACATTTTGTAACGGGGAAAAGGAGATCTATTTGTTTTACTTTGTGCTCTTTTGCCCAGTCTAGGAGAGTTAGGACATCGACGTCGGCGTCTCTAACGATACATTTACCGATTGTCTTGCCGTCTAATGCTTCGGCTGTCTTGATAAGTGAATAGCCTATTTCATTTGTTAGATTTCCTATTATTGCTACTAGGACTTCTAAAGAATTCTCTGAGATATTCTTGGATGTCACCTTCTACACCCAGAGATCTCTTAACTTCTTCTTCTAGCTCGGCGAGCTCCATCTGGGGCTTTATCCTGAACTGATAGATGTATTCTTTTATATCATAGTCTTTATTGTAACCTATACCGTTCCTCCAGGCGTCAAGTAGTCCTGTAAGGTCCTCCTTACTGATACGGGGTGACCCTTGGACGAGAGACTGTAGTACTTCTAAATTGTTTAATGTCTCGTTCAGAGTGCAGGCTGTTATATAGATTTGGGTGGTGTTAAAATCTGGGCGATAAGGTATTTTTTGGAGTTCTTGTTTGAGGGGCCAACCTACATATTGGAGAATTGCTAGAGTTTTCATATCTCCCTTTATCCAGGCCTGCGTTGATACGTTAACAAATCTCTCCACGACTCCACCCGCAAAATCGTATACGTATCCCTTACTAATGTTTATGCCGTGAAGGTTGTTGATACAGTATGAGTGTATCTCGTTGACCCGTTCTCGTATTGCAGGAGTATGTCTGTTTTCTCCATACTCGATGGCTTGCAAAGCTAATATTCCGACACCAATAGTCGTATCTTGTTTTCCAGAAACTACATTGCTGTTTCTAAGGCTCCTATCTCTGGAAGTTTCGATAAAGACAGCTGAAATAATGATTAGCACAAGTATCAGTATCATTGTTGCTTTTTTAAAATTAAATCTCACTAGCATGTACACCATGTCTAATATTTTGTAAAATAGGAAAATTTAATCTATAACTCTTAATAGTATAAATTATTGATATACTTTACTTCTCTTGCTGACTTGTGAGTTAGCATTCCTAATTTGAGGAATTTAGCTAGTATTTATTGTACTGTGACCATATTTCGTTGTATTTTGTTTATGCAGGTTTGTTTGCATTTTTTAGTCATTGTTGATAGTGAGATTAGGGCGGTGATTTCCATTATCAGGCCTATTATTGATAACGGGAGCGGCATGTATTTGACTGATAGGATTGTTCCTAGTATGAGTAGGGTTATGGTTATATTGGCGAACTGTTTTTTGGAGAGTTCTTCTTCGAGCCAGGATGCATATAGGTACAGGTGGTATATTGATGCTATGAATAGTCCTATTGCGGCTAGTATTGCTATTGGGAAGAGAATTCCAAATAGCGGCGATAGTATTAGTAGGAGTATTGCTATGGCGTAGTATCTTATTGCCTTGTATAGTTCTTCTCCTATTTTTGGTACTGTCTCTGATAGTTGTTTGGATCCTTGGTATAGCCATAGGAGGCCTAGGAGGAATAGTATTAGTGATACTAGTTCAAGTATGGTTGAAAACAAGTGTTTACCAATGAGTGAGGACACGAAAAGGAGTATGAATGATACTATCCATAAATTGAATCCGTCGCTTATTAGCTTGAATGAATCTTCTAATAGGTCTTTCCGTGTATAGTGTGCAAAGTATTGTTGCATTATTGTCACCTTATTATTTATTAGATTGGTATATGTATATTA
>JALWJI010000127.1 GCA_027081695.1 Acidilobaceae archaeon
TAAAACACTATGCGCCTGATGCCAAGATCGTAGTCGATCTACTACAGGACCTCTACAAGTCATTATCTAGGATCGGTAAAGACGTCAAATACACAAAGGTTGCACGACTAGACAAGGAACCCTTAAGAAACATAATAGAAGAAATAGACGTCATAATTGACACTGCAGAACACGTACAGGAGAAAAAGATAGAAGAAGCAATCCTATCCTCGGCAGAAATATCCAGGGCTAAAACAAGCATCGCCAAGATAGTATCTTGGCTAGCAACGATAGCTCGTGACGACGTCTTTCTATTCATTGAGATAAACGATGAGACACAATACGTTGCGACTCCTCTAGATCCATCCGTTGTAGCATCACCGCTATTGAATAGGGCCAAGGCCGTCATACTCTCAAGCGGTACTTTACCACCAGGCGATTTTGTAAGAGAACTCTTAGGCGTAAGACGACAAGTAGTGTACCTAGATGCAGAATTGACTTACGGCAGATTCCTTCCCACGGGTAATATTTACACAGCTGTAGCAAGAGACGTAACAACTAGGTACAGGGAGAGATCAGATCACATGTACAGGAGGCTAGCCGCATATGTCTCCCTAATATCGAGGAATATTCCCGGCATCAAACTAGCTGTATATCCCAGTTATGAACTAATGGACAAGATAACAGGCAAGCTACCCGCTGATCTACCGTCGTACAATGAGACAAAGAAGACGAGTCTCCAAGAAGTCCATGAGAAGATAACATTATATGATGACCTGCTCATAAACGCTGTTGCAAACGGCAAACTAGTAGAAGGAGTAGAATTTGTGTCGCCTAAAGGTGAAAATCTATTGTCTACAGTAATAATAGTAGGTGTCCCGTATCCTCAGCCGGACGCATATACGAACACACAGCTTGAGATCCTATCACAGAGACTCGGAAGCCAAAGAGCAAAATATTATGTATACACGTTCTCGACAATAGTAAAAGTAAAACAGGCTCTTGGAAGAGCCACTAGGAGCCCGACTGATAAAGCAGTCTACTTCCTACTCGACAGAAGATATCTCAAAAAAGAGATCAGGGAATCACTAAGAATACCAGTCAAAAGAGTCTTCTCTTCTGTGGCAGGTCTTCAGCAGGCAGTCATAGAAGCAAGAAGACACCTAGGTTTCTAAAAATAAGATTTAGGATTATTCTGGGAAAATCACACTAGGAAGGACTCGAGCGCGTCATATACGTCTAGAACTCCCTCCCTAGTTTTCCTCACGACCTTGAAGCCAGCTAGCTCTAGCTTCTTAACTGCGTAGTCTGCAACGCTTAGAAGTAGGTCGAGTGCGTCCTCAAGCTCTGCTCGAGGATCGATCTCGTCGTTGAGTAGTTCCTCGATATTTTCCTCAAGTCCGTCACCCGCTTTTAGCTCGACAACAAATTTTTCTCCTTCACGATAAATTACCAGCTTCACGGGGTACTCTGGATGATCAACCGTGACTGTCTCATCAGATATACTCGCCTTAAGTCCTTTCTTGCTCGAGTTCTTAGCTATTGATTCTAGAACCTCTGCTACATTGCCCGTCATTATTACCACCTCTATATCCATTTACTACTATGGTCGTCGTCCTTATAGCTTTTCAAGGGAAACACTACAGTAATCCATATTATTATTACACTCTATCAAGGCATAGTACCCTCTTTTCAAGGGTCCTGGGTTAACGAATAATGAACCGTTTTTCTCCTCTACACCTCTAGACTCATGTATGTGTCCAAAAAGATGGAGTCTAGGGCGGAGCATAGTTACAAAGTCTCTGAGCTCGCGTACTCCGGCGTGGAGCCCGAAGAATACCCTGTCAAGGATTCCCTTTGGCGGATGATGCGATAACAGTATATCGACTCTACTATTTCCAAGTTTCTGTTTTAGCGAGTCAAGAGAGCTATGGAAATCCAATCCTCCTATACCAGCAATAATAGTTCCTTGAACCTCAGTGATTCTTCCATCAAGAAGTACTTCATTGTCACGTAGGACTCTGGCGATCGCTGGATCATCAATATTTCCTGTGACCGCCAGCTTGTTAACAGCTTTTTTAACAAAAAGTGTGGCAGTATCGACACATTGAAAGTCCCCTGTTGCAACTATGAGATCGTAATCACCTGCCCTGTTCAGTAATTTTTCAAGTTTATCATTCGCACAGTGTATATCAGAGACATGAAGGATCATCACGGATCCAACACCATCATTATACTATAATCATCTCCTACAAAAGATCATTGCCTAGATACTTGTGCAAACGAGTTCTAAGCCTTCTAAGAGTTTTTCTTTTAAGTTCCCTGTCGACTTTGCTCTCTTCGACTGCTGATATCAGGTATCGATACGCGAAGATAGCTGTTCTAGGATCGAACCGGTAAGGTATGCCGTCTTTGCCGCCTATAGCATATGCATAGATAAAGGGGTCTGGTGGATGCGTCACCGAGTCTCTTGTACTTGTCGGAACTCCGTAGATTATGTCGGCTATAAGAGCAAGTGCTCTAACAACTGCAGGTCCGACTCCTGGGGCAAGCCCTAGATCTTCTGGGTTAACTAGGGGGAAATCGCCGAGCCTCTCAAGGGACTTTTTAAGCTGAGGGGATAGTTTCATCGGCCGATAGTAGCGTGGAGGACTGGTAACTACAACGTCACGTCTTTGATCCTCGAGGAAATCGATTAAAGTAGGCTTTCTCTTTATTCGGGAAAGCGCTTCTTCTAGCTTCCTTGTGAGGTGTTTTCCTTCGCTATTGATTATCTCTATGTATGTTCTAAGCGCTTCTTTGCTCTCTTCTGCTGTCGCGTTTAGGGTTATGTTATTGCTCGGTATACCCGATATACCGCTGTGAGGTTCTATGAGAGAGGAATGGTTAATATGGTATCTGCGTGCGTATTTCGTGGAGGTATTCATGCCTTGTTGCACGACTAGGATTTTTCCATTGTCAGCGACGATAACGGCATGTTGATATAGGTCGTAGCCGTCCTGTAGGAAAGCGGAGTCTATCCTAGCAGTTAGCCTGCTAAACCTGGTTATCTTGTCTGAATCAACGCCTAGAATTTTCTCCGCTTTCTCGGCCTCCTCAGGTACAAGACGCATACGTGATCCTTTTCCTCCCAATACTAGGAAGCCGAGGCTTGGATCATTCCAGGTTATAGTTTTTAAGATGCCAAGAACGACAGTAGTACTTCCGCTACTATCCCAGTCCATACCTATAACGTTGTTGAATGCCTGGAACCATACTGGGTCAGATAGCATCGCGATAACTGCGTCCACTCCACGCTCGTCAATTATATAGCGGATAATTGAGTCTCCTAGCTTCTTCATTATCCTTAGCATCCATGGAGGTACACGTCCACCATGCAGTGGAAGATCTGCTACTCCAGGCACTTCAAGATCCC
>JALWJI010000128.1 GCA_027081695.1 Acidilobaceae archaeon
ACTTGTTGTTTAAGCTCGTCAGGGCGGAAGAAGCTCATTCCAAAGATCATGCTGGCACCACTAGCTGCCATCGTCACGTATTGTAGCAAATTTCCGACTATCATTGGGGATAGTAGCACCTTGTAATTTCCAGTTTCAAGCTTTACTTGCGGAAGAGACTGGCAGGTCTCAGCAAGCTCTACGGCTTTCTCTATTGCTTTTTTGGCCTTGCCTGGCTCGTATCGCGTTGAGGTCCAGCTCCACTGCCCGCTAGCATCGTCGCCGCGGAAGATTCTTAGATAGCCTTGGAAACTAGTGGATTCTCCTTTTAGCCAAGCACCATTGCTTCCTACAAGGAGCTGTGACTTGTGGGATACGGTTATTGCGCCGGCGGAGTTTGTTAGTTCTGTTAAGGATAAGTCTGATATCATCTGTGATATATCTCCTGATATAGCCATTTCTTTAACGTTCTCGTCAACAAGCTGGTAAGGTGCTCCGTTTGACTCGGGTAGGGGAGCGTATAGTGGTGAGGGAGTCAGTTTATCAAGTATCTGAATAGATTTTTCTATTGCTTCGTCAGGGCTACTCGTCCTAAAACTTGACACGGTCATCTTGCCGTCTTTCGCGAGGTATAGGTTGACGCTGATTTCGTTCCAGGTCTGTGTTACCGATGGCTTGCCATTGGCTAGTTTTAGCATTACTGAGTTTTCGGCTTCTAACTCTACTATGTATTCTGGAACGTGTCCTTTTATATTCTCGACTAGTTTCTTTGCGAACTCTTCTAAGTTCATATTATTCTCACCCCTCTCATACGGATGTGCGGTCCTCCGAACCAGACAGGGACTCCTTGGCCGGGTTCTCCTTTGCCACAGGTCCCGGCGTAGAATGCTAGATCCTTTCCTACCGCGTCTATGCTTGAGAAGAATTCTACGCTGTTTACTTCTAGCGCAGGATTCTTTACTGGTCTAGTTATTCTACCATTCTCTACTAGGTAGGCTTCGAGGCCAACGTAGCGGGCCTTCCATCGGTAGTCGTCGATGTTCCACTCCATATACTTCTTTATGTATACGCCGTGCTTTACGTCTTCTAGGAGTTCGTCGAAGCTGTAGTCTCCGGGTACGAGATAAGTATTCGCCATCCTAACTATAGGCTCGGCCCACCATTCCTTGGCCCTGGCTGATGCATTGCTATGGGTGTTCATCTCATAGGCCGTCTCCCTGTTGTGAAGGTATTCTTCCAGGTAACCGTTTCTTATCAAGTATCTTGGCCTAGCAGGGACACCTTCGTCGTCCACAAGGTAGAATCCATGGCTACCCGGTATTGTAGGATCGTCTACTACTGTTACATGCTCGCTGCCTATCTTGTAGCCTGGCTCAAGCCTCCTCCTATAACTTAATCCTGCCTGGGCAGCTTCTCTGCCGAGGACTCTGTCCGCCTCGCTTGGGTGTCCTGCGGCTTCGTGCATCGCTAGGCCTACTATTTCTGGGCCTAGTACTACGTCCATTTTTCCGGAGGGGCTTGGTTCTGCTTCGCGCAAATAAGTTGAGAGACTCTTGGAGTCGTCTTCTAGGTTATCAGCTATTTTCAGTTTTTCCAGTAGTTCTAGGCCTCCGCTCCCGCCCAGCTGGTTCCATCTATTAGCTCTCTCGCCTTGATACTCGGCGGTTATCGAGTAGAATACTTCTATTCTTGGAATATATGACTCAACGAATGCTCCATCGCTTGTTACTAGGAGTTTCTCCTCTATGTCGTATTTGAACATTAACAGGACTTGTGTAATGTTTATCCTCTTATCCAGGTCAAGACCCTTGTATAAGTCTTGGAAATATTTTATGAGGTCTTCATCGCTCCAGTCACTTATAGGCTTCTTCTCCGAGACACGGTAAGAGATTCTAGCGAGATATTCCTCGGAGAGTCCTATTCTCGGCTTGAAGTCTTTCTGTGACTTTGCAGCTTTTAGTGCTCTACTGGCAGATTCGAGGATCGAGTCTTTTGTTATTAGGCTTGTAGATGAGAAGCCAAGTCCTCCGTTGGCTAGGGACCGTAAAGCTACTCCTGTTGAGTCTTTGTAGCTTGCTCCTATTAGTTGACCGTTGAGCATGGTAAAAGAGAAACCTGTTAGCTTATGAAACCTTGCTTCACTATAGGAGGATCCATTTTTCTGCATATAGTCAAGGGCTTTTTCGAGGAATGATTGATCTATCACAGTTATCCACGCCCTCTCATAGAATAATATGGATATTAACGGATTATTATTCATACCGATATATTGGATTATATCACGGTTATTGCATTGTTAGATACTTCCGGAATATTAATGTGTTCTAAGAGCCCAATTAGAATGCGGTGACGGACGGGAGGCCAACAACTCCAAGTATGTAATATAGCATGGAACCAATCGCGATAATAGAATATTGAAGGGAGTTGAGAGTTGCTAAGTAACTCGCATCACGTGATACCGGGTGCACCCTCAGGAGCGACAACAGGAGGATTACTCAATAATACAGGCCAGCAGATACTAGTAAATACAACGTTCACCCCTCAGACCACAACAGCTATACAAGGTAATCCAGAGTCCTATAGTAATATATGGTCGGTACTTGGAACGCTAGCCATATACGCTATAGTGTTTTTAATCGCACTCTACATAATATATACATTATACAGGAAAGAGAATCCTGTTAAGACCCAGCTCGAAGGAATAGAAGGTACCGGGAGAATCAGCGCGGCTTACAGTTATCAGGGGCTTAGAAAAAAACTCCGCCAAGTATACTTGTTTTTACGGAACTCGCTTGAACAATCAATGGGAAGGAGTTATTCTTCGAAGACCATGAGAGAACTGGCTAAAGTATTAGATAATCCAGATTCTCTTATCCTAGCAGATCACTATGATAAATCCATGTATGGAAAAGGAGAGCCTACAACCGACGAGGTCGAGTCTATAGAAAGGACGGCGAGGGGTCTAGTGGATTGGCTAAGAAAGCACTGATAGTTCTAATAATAGGACTCTTGCTCGTTGTCGCGATAAGTCCCGGGGAAAAACTCAGCCAGCGATATCCATTGCTATCAACTAGTCCCGAAAATAATGGTCCGGGAGGAACAAGCCTATTCGTGTCCGATCTTATACGTTCTTATCATAACGTGGTGCTTGGAGGAGTAAAGGATCTCTCCTCTCAGGACGGAGGTAGGATACTCTATATTGTACTAGGACCAGATAAACCATTCAACAAGACAGAGGCGAATATTATAGCTGAGGAAGTGAAGACGGGTAAGCTTAATCTTCTTATAGCAGATGAATCTGGAAATGTTTCTGTTTTATTAAACTCGCTTGGAGTCGGCGGAATAGGAGAAATAATATTCAATGGGTCCCGGGCCCATCAAGGCGAGGGCTGGGGATACGTAGTAGGCCTGAATT
>JALWJI010000129.1 GCA_027081695.1 Acidilobaceae archaeon
CAACATAACCCTAAACCAAGGGGCCCGTCGTCTAGCCTGGTCAGGACGCCGCCCTCACACGGCGGAGGTCCGGGGTTCAAATCCCCGCGGGCCCACCAACCGATAACATTACCAAGAATAATGGAACAGTGCAAGTTAATGTTGGTTATCTTCTGCGGCAATTGTAACACTTGGTGTTTTGAATGTGTCTGAGATAGGGGTATTGTTAAGGGTGGCGTGATTATTCCACTTAAATTTTTGAAGGAGCTTGAGGATAAGAAATTCTATTTATAAAGGTGAAGACTCGAGCAACTCTTTGAGATATAAACAAAGGGTATCGTTTTCCTAGAGGTTTTTGGTTAATTGTGTTCGGATTCTGGTAGTGGGCAGTTCTCTGATTCTAGCATTTTTTCTAGGAGTTCTTCGATGTATTCTATTGGTGGTAGTCCTACTATTCTGTCTATTTCTTTTCCTTTGCGGACTGCTATTATTGTTGGTGTGCCCATTATTCCGAATATGTATGCTAGTTCTGGGCTGTAATAGGTATCTATTCTGATGAATGCCATCCTGTCTCCTAGCAGGTTTGCTGCTTCTTCGAAGACAGGTTCGAACATTCTACAGTAGGGGCATGTGGGTGATGTGAAGAAGATTAGTGCTAGTTTGCATGACTTCAGTATTTTGTCTAGTTCTTCTAGTGTTGTTACTTGTAGTGGTTCTTTTCTTGGTATAGCACAGCATTCTTGGAGTTTCTTCTTTTTATTTAGTGTTTCTAATAGTAGTTTTTCTCTGGCTATTTCTAGTGCTTCCGATATCGTGTTGTCCTGTGACATTTCCTTTCTTCACCTCTGTTTATCCCGTTGTCCTTGTGGTTCTCGATACATGTAGCCTAATATAGGGTAGTATAAACATACTTAATATTACTATTTGGTGCATGTGGTTAACTGGATATAGAACAATGTGCTGGTCTGATTCCAGATTAGATCGTGGTTTTAATGTGGTGGATTTGCTGGGGAAAGATGAGTAATGATGGGATTGGAGGGACTAGTCGATTATCTGCTAGGTGTTGCAGGAGATAATAGATATGTTTTGGCTCTTATAGGCGGAGGGATATGTTTTCTGCTGACCTTCATAGGTGCTTTACCTGCCCTACTTGGTACAATGATATCTCAGAAGATGCTTGATATCGGGCTAGGCTTCTCTGCAGGTATAATGATCGTAGCGGCGTTTACGAGTCTGATACTTCCTGGGATTGAGTTGGGAGGCATTTTTAGCGTTGTCGCTGGATTTATACTTGGTTCGTTTACCGTAGCGCTTGCTAATAAACTACTTCCACACGAGCATTTTGTTAAGGGTTTTGAGGGTCCTGAATCGCTGAAGAGGAGGATGAGGGCTGTCTGGCTCCTCGTCATAGCCATTATTATTCATAACTTTCCGGAGGGCCTGGCGGTAGGTAGCGGTATCGCCTATAATCCGAGGGATGGCCTACTACTAGCTTTTGCCATAGGTTTACAGGATATGCCGGAGGGCTTCGCTGTAGCAGCTCCCCTTGTTGGTATGGGCATGTCGCGGGTTAGAGCCCTTAGTATCGCGTTTTTTAGTGGAGCCGTAGAGTTATTCATGGCGGTTATACCGGTTGCGTTAACCGACATAGCCTACAGTGTCCTCCCATACATGCTGGGGTTTGCTGGTGGCGCCATGGTCTATGTTGTGAGTAGCGAGGTAATCCCGGAGACCCACAGGCATGGTCATGAAGATTGGGCAAGTGTTGGATTTATAATAGGATTCCTCATAATGTTGATATTGGATACTGTACTAGGCTAAGTTACCTATGGTAAATGATTAAGACTTTAGATTTCCACTATCCTATACTATTAGTGGGAGCACCCATGGAGGAAGGGGATGCGGAGCAAGAGAGTCTCCTGAATCGTAACATGTGGAGAGCCGGAACACCTCACCCTTCCTCCATGGGCCACGAGGTGTCCTGTAAATGGCACGATTCGTAGTGGTTGGTCTTGGACGCATAGGACTAAGAGTTCTATGGATGCTTGACCGCCTCGGCCACGAGGCCTTCGGAATAGGAAGCACACTTGATAGCGTGGAAAAAGCACGTAGACTAGGCCTTGAAGCATACACTGGTGATCTCTTCTCTAGCCATAAACTTTTACGGAAACGCGGAGACCCGGACGTAGTTGTAGTAGCGTTACCGGGGGCAATAGGATATAGAGCTCTAGAGTTCCTAATAAAGGAAGGATACAACATAGTAGACGTATCATTCTTCCCCGAGGATCCCCTCGGCCTCGTAGAAGAAATAGAGAAAAACAACAACACTGTAGTTGTCGACGCGGGTATAGCGCCAGGACTCTCAAACTTCCTAGTGGGAAGAGGAGTAAAACTCTACGATTCAAAGAGGGCAATAATATATGTAGGCGGAATAAGCAGAAAACCGAACCCTCCTCTAGGACTTGCCCCAACATGGAGCATGGAGGATCTACTAGACGAGTATCTTCGACCATCGAGACTAATACGGAATAGGAAACTTGTATCCGTTGATCCTCTAGAATCAGAGACCGGGACAATAACAGTATCCCATATCGGGACACTAGAGTATTTTCCTACAGACGGGCTGAGAACGCTCCTGTTCACTTTCCCAGACATGGATGAAATGGTAGAGTATACTCTGAGATGGCCGGGACACCTAGATTTCATTAAAAAACTCAAGTCGATAGGATTCTTGTCCGACTTCAACCTGAACGTAAACGGGTGTCCTGTGAGGCCGAGATCCTGTCTAGCACGACTACTCGAACACGAGCTAAAGGGTATCGAGGATCTCGTAGTTCTTGTCGTAGAAGTAGGAAACAGGGAGAACGGCGTCAGATATGAGGTAATCGTTGAACCAAAAGACGAGTGGAGTGCAATGAGTATAGCGACATCCGCGTTCCAGGTAGCTTCTGCCATACTCTTATCTGAGGATCGTCTACCTAAAGGACTCGTGTTTCCAGAACACATAGCGTTAAACGACGAGAACGCCCGTTACGTAATGAGATTTATAGAGCAGTGGGGAGTAGCTGTAACAGAGCAATCACTTTAGATAATCCTCAAGGCTTCTTTTGCTACGGGACGCAATTGCTCTTGCCTCGTTTCCTCTTCCTAGAAACTCTAGTATATCCTTTACTACTGTGGGTCCGAGACCCTTGATTGATAGGAGTTTTTCAACAGGGGCTGTGGCAAGATCTGTTAGGTTCCTGAACCCGGCGTCATAGAGTCTTCTAGCCCTGATCCTCCCTATACCCGGTATTATCACGAGTGGGAGCAGTTCTGGCTTCACACCATATCTTATTCGAGTTTCCAGGCTTCTATATCTAGGCTCTAGCCCATGTGCTTCTGGGAGGAATCTAGTGATTCGTGCTATGCTGTTCGCGATCCATTTTGCTGTCTCGACAATATTGTATAAGTCTCCTGATCCTACTCCGAACTCCTTGTAGATGTAGTCTTCGCTTTGTTCGTCTATCCATGCCTTGAGGACGAAGAATATCTTTGTCGAGCGTGATTCTTGGGGCCCGAACCATGTAATGATATCTATTAGGTCTTCGGCTTCATCTATAATCTTGTCGAGGAGCTTTTCAGCTTCACGCTTAGAAACAGGTAGGGTCGTCATATCAGGCATCGCTGAAATTGTGTATAATAGTATATCCTCTGAGGCCCTCCTCGCCGTACTCAGTATCTGGCGAAGTATAGGAATGCTTAACGGATCCAGATAGGTCTTTGAGAGTTCTATTCCAAGCGGTGTAGCCGTGATTTCACATTTGCTATTACTGGTACAGGACATATCGATTAGATTCCATGACTGGAGATCTCTGAGAGATTTATCGATTAAATGTGCTAGGTAGCTGAGCCCTCTCTGCTTAGCATATAGGGTTTTCGAAAGATATTGTTCTAGTTGTTCTCTTGTACCGGTACCGGTGCTGGACACTAGTCCAAGTATAAGATGTCTCAGCCCACTAAGCCCCTCGAGTTTGCTAGTAACAGGCTCAGGATTCGCGCTAATATAGATAGTAGATAGTTCTTCTACACTATCATTTCTTGAAGCAATGATAATCGCCTCCCCCACATCATCGTATCCGGGTCTCCCAGCCCTGCCAGCCAACTGCTTATATTCGAATACTTGGATAGGCCTCCTTAATCCCTGCTCATAGCGATAATATTCTTCGACTATCACAGTTCGGGCAGGCAAGTTTACACCAGCGGCTAGTGTGGGTGTTGCATGAATGACAGCTATGGCTCCTTCCCTAAAAGCCTCCTCTATTATTTGTCTCTGAGCAGAGGAGAGGCCAGCGTGATGATACGCTACTCCTCTAGTCATAAGATCGGCTAGCTCCTCTATTACGCTAGTCGGACCAGTAGTGCCGAGTATTTTTCTAGCATACTTTTTTGCTAGGATAGGATCGTATCTAAGATGTTTTCTATGCCTCGCTGTTCTCTTAGCTAGTGCAACTGTGCGTCGACGACTTTGACTAAATATTAGTACTTGGCCGCCAGTCCTAATAGTACGGATAGTAGTGTCAAGATATTCTACTCCTGTAACCTTATCTACTTTCTCGACTACTCCATCTTCGTAGAACAAGTTGTAGTTCTTGAATATGGCTTGTTTCAGTGGTACGGGGCGCCAGTCACTTGTCATATAGCTTGTATTGAGCCATTCGGCTATTTCTTCTACGTTTTCTACGGTAGCACTTAATGCTATTAGTTGTATATCGGGTTTGTCCGAGAGAATTCTGGCTATTATTGATTCAAGCGTGGTTCCCCGCTTAGGATCTCCCACATAGTGTATCTCGTCAATTACTACTATACTTGTCCTGTCTAGAAGCTCGGGATTGTTTCTTAGAACGGCATCGAATTTTTCATATGTGGTGATTAAGACGTCGAAATCGAGGGGGCCGAGTGCAAGGTCCCCGATTAGAATCCGGGTCTTTAGCCCTAGTTGTCCAAGATGCTTGAAATAGGTATATTTCTCCATTGCAATGCTGCGAAGCGGGGCGAGATATACTGCGATTCCCCCATTGTCGTTTAAAGCATTAGTTATTGCGGCTGCTGCTATGAATGTTTTTCCAGAGGCTGTCGGTGTAGCTACTAGTAGGCTTTTGCCGTATTCGATTCCATAGTCTAGTGCTTGTTTTTGGGGAGGATAGAGAGAGGTGTAACCTAGTAGCTCCATTATTTTTCTTGTCAGCGGCCTCAATTCTTTTGTAGCCCCTTCAACATGTTGCTATTTATTTCGTTATCTTATATGTTGGTTCATGTGACGTTGTAGCACCCGGATTTAGGCGAGTATACTATGCCGTCTCTATGCATTTTTTCTAGTGCTTCCTTTATTCTTGCTTCTTTTATCTTGTGTTCTTTCTGTATCTCGTTGATTATTTCTTCTTCTTTGACACATGGTTTATCGTGTTTTAGTTTCTTTATTGTGTCGGTGATTATGGATATTAGCCTTATTGTGGATAGGCTCTTCCCTGTCATTATTATTGATGAGTCTATAGTGCCTGTTTCTGTATCATAACCGACACTCTGGAGGAAGGATAATGTTATCCTTATGGCTTCCGAAGCGTCTTCTTCGGTGACCTCGTCTTTTAGCGCCATCTTTGCGTGGGCTTCGGCCAGCCTGATAATTGCTTCGAGCTGTCTAGCGGTTATTGGTATGCTCTTAATCTGTCTTTGGTCCTGGTCTAGTGGCGTGGCGATACCTCTTAGGCTGACGAAGAAGTCCTTGATTAGCTTCTTAGCAGATGGTGTGAGCCTGGGCCGAATGTATCTTTTGGCATATATGATGTATTTTTTGAGGAGCATGAGGTCTATTTCGGGCCTGAACCTCTCCGTGTTGCTGTGGGCTTCTAGCACATATGTGGCTAGCATAGAATCTCTCTTCTTATCTATTATGTCTCTTACCACGAATATCAGGTCGAATCGTGAGATTATGGTTGGTGGAAGATCAACGTTTTCGACAAAGTCTCTTCCCGGAAGATAGATGCCGAACTTCGGGTTTCCAGCGGCTAGCACGCTCGCTCTGGCATTTAGTCTAGCAACGATACCGGCCTTAGAGATACTTATTACTTGTTGCTCCATTGCCTCGTGTATTGCCACTCGATCGTCAGGCCTCATCTTGTCTATCTCGTCTATCACGGCTACGCCTCCATCGGCGAGGACTAGTGCTCCAGCCTCCAGGAAGTACTCGCCTGTCTTTGGATCCTTTACAACAGCCGCGGTGAGACCCGCCGCGGTGCTTCCTTTACCGCTCGTGTAGACTGCACGGGGAGCTATCCTGGCAGCGGATTGTAGTAGCTGGCTCTTCGCCATTCCAGGGTCTCCGACGAATAATACGTGGATGTCTCCCCTGATCTTGGTGCCATCCGGCATTATCTTAGGTACTCCGCCGAACAGGAGGAGCGCTATTGCTTCTTTTAGATCCCATTGTCCATAGATGCTGGGTGCTATGCTTGCAATTATCTTCTCTCTTATCCATGGGTCCTTTGCGAGATCCTTTATTTTTTCCTCGTCCTCTCTGGTTATGCTTATTTCTTCGAGGACTTTTTCCGAGATCTTTATACTATTTGCATCGATATAGAGCTCGAAGAGCGGGCTCCTACCACTGGTTTGATGAATACTAGGTATTCCCACGATAGTTATCCTGTCCCCAGGCCTAGAAGAATCTACTAGGTCTTCCGTCAACTGAACCTCTATGCTCCTAGGCATCTGGCCTCCGGGAACGTCTTCCGGACGCTCTTGGAGCATTATCTTCTGCCAATCTATGTATTTTGACTTGTCCTTGAGCAGGACGAATTTACCTCCTCCTTCACCACAGACAGGACATATGCTCGGCTTCTCTATTGTGTCGCCGACGGTCTCCTCTCCTGGAGGCCACTCGAACTCTGCTCCACACTTCTCGTGTCTAAAGACGGCTTTGACCATGCGACTCCTAATAGGATGCATTCGGGTGACGATTCCTTCTACCTGGACTAGCTTACCTATATGGTCGCTTCTCAGGTCTCGTATCTTGACTGTCTCGAATAATCCATAGATTCTTACAACAAATTTCCTTTTTCTCTCAGCATACTCTGGATTTTCCAAGAGGATTATTTCCTTGACGGCCTCAGAGGCGTCTCGGAGAACTTGATGGGGCTTATCTATTAAAGCCTCGGCGAGATCCGTATCATATCTATAGAGATCCGCGTAGTCTACTGCGAGGCTACGTAGATCAAAATTCATCATACGCCTAAGCCTATCCATATACTTGAATCTCCCGCTACTATCTCTGTAGTTCCTGATGAAGTCTATGAATCTATCCTTGTATTCTAGAGTCTCCTCTCCCGGAATATCGAGTGATTCAAGGCCCAATGCCTTCACCTCTTGAAGGGCTTCTTAACGTAGCGTCTCCACGCACTGATCACGCCATGTAGTCTGTCGAAGACAACAGTTTCCTCCGGCGTTAGTCTATCTCTTAGCCCGCCCTCATCCGTGGTAGCGAGACGTATTATCTTCATAAGACGTGCCTCCGCAAGCTCGCTTAGATTCTTCTCTAGTATTTCTCTATCTTTTACAAACATGTGGCTAGGATTCTCTCTAATCAATTCGTCTAGCTTCTTTACTAGTTCGAAGGATTTAGGATAGAAGTCCTGGGGAAGGGGAACTATCTGGTTGGCAGCGGTTTTTCTCTTCTCCTTGTAATGAAACATGTTTATTGTATCCAGATCTAGATCCTGGTCCTTGATCTCCACTATACCTTTTTCTTCTAGAAGCTTTGCCTGCCACCTAGGAAGGTCTAGTTCGTCTCCTTTCCTGACGCGTATAAGGCCGGCTGGGGTAGGGATAGGGTTTTCTATGTTTGAGAGTATTATTACTCTAACCAGTCTTGACTGGTAGTCTATTGATATCAGCTCTAGTTGTAGATCGATATCCAAGAGTCCGGCACCACATAGTGTTTAGTGTAGCCGGCACTGATAAGGTGAAAGGGAGAGACCCAACCGTAACTATCCATTAAGGCACTGTATCTGCACACTAATAATAGACCTGGAAGACTAGTCTATTATTAGATGGAACACTTACAATAGATAGAGTGGAGGAAAGAGGAATAATTTGAACCATGTGAAGGTGAAGTAATTTGAGCACCGCATTCGACATCCTCTGGGTAGAGAAATACAGGCCTAGAAGCCTAGATGAGATAGTCAACCAAGAAGAAATAGTAAACAGGCTCAAAACATTCGTAAAGAACAAGAACATGCCTCATCTACTATTCGCAGGGCCAGCCGGAACAGGAAAAACGACGGCTGCTCATGCACTCGCACACGATCTCTACGGAGAGTATTATAGACAATACATGCTAGAACTAAACGCCAGTGATGAGAGAGGAATCGGTGTAATAAGAGAAAAGGTCAAGGAATTCGCCCGAAGCCGTACACCCCCAGACATTCCATTCAAGATAATACTGTTAGACGAAGCAGACAACATGACCGCAGACGCCCAGCAAGCCTTAAGGAGACTTATGGAGCTATACTCAGTATCTACACGATTCATTCTAATAGCTAACTATCCCTCAAAGATTATAGATCCTATCCAGAGCAGATGCGCGTTCTTCAGATTCCAGCCACTAAAGAAAGACGATGTAGTAGCCAGACTCAAATACATAGCGGACAACGAAGGAGTAGAATACGATCCGGAAGCACTAGAAACAATATACGAGATAAGTGAAGGAGACATGAGGAAAGCGATCAACGTACTACAAGCAGCCGCGGCGCTAGGCAAAGTGACCGTAGAAACAGTATTCAAAGTAGTAGGAATGGCCAAGCCAAAAGAAGTAAGACAAATGATAAAGACAGCATTGAACGGAGACTTCACGGGAGCAAGAGCCCTTCTCAGAAAACTAATGATCGAGTACGGACTAAGCGGAGAAGACATAGTCAAGCAAATACACAGAGAGATATTCAGCAACGAGATAGACATCCCAGAAGACCTCAGAATACTAATCGCAGACTACATAGGAGAAATACACTTTAGACTCGTCGAAGGCAGCGACGACGACATCCAGCTAAGCGCCCTACTAGCCTGGATGTCGCTAGTAGGAAGAAAGCTAGGTGTATCAGGTTGAATAAACACCACAAGAAAATACCCTGGATAATAAAATACAGGCCCAGGACAGTAGAAGAAGTAGTAAACCAAGAAGAAGCCAAGAGACTACTCACAACCTGGCTCTCTGCATGGGCGTCAGGAAAAAAGCCAGCCAAGAGAGCAGCACTATTATACGGTCCGCCTGGAGTAGGAAAAACCAGCCTAGTAGAAGCACTAGCAAGAGAATACAACTTTGAACTACTAGAACTCAACGCCAGCGACTACAGAAGTGCATACGCCATTAGAAGAACAGTAGGAGTCGCCGCATTTAAGAAGGCACTCTTCGGTAAAGGAATAATAATACTCCTAGACGAGATAGACGGCGTCGCTACAAGAGAAGACGCAGGAGGACTACAAGAACTGCTAAAAATAATCCCAGAGACCAATAACCCGATAATAATGACGGCCAACGATCCATGGAAAGACCAGCTACGACCACTACGAGACAAGGTGCTCCTAGTACAATTCAAACAACTAAGCATGACCCAGGTAATGGGCGTCCTACAAAGGATCTGCGAGAAAGAACGCTTAGAGTGCGAAAGAGAAGCCCTACGATTAATAGCACAGCTAAGCCAGGGAGACCTACGAGCAGCGATAAACGATCTAGAAGCTATCGCCGAGGGATACGGGAAAGTAACCCTAGCTCTCGCGAAAGCCATACTTAGGGGACGAGAGAAAAAGAGCGATATTTGGAGGACGCTTAACCAAGTATTCTATGCGAAAGCAGCATGGATGGCGAAGCGTGCAGTAACGAATAGCGAGGAAGACTATGAGACGCTTATGGCTTGGATAAATGATAATATTCCACGCAAATATGAGGAGCCCGGAGACCTATACAGGGCATATGATGCTCTATCACGAGCATCTCTATTCCTATCAAGGGCCAAGTTCAAGGGATACTGGAGCCTACTAAGCTACGTCTTCGACCTGATCGGTCCAGGAATAACATACGCCCGGAAAGAAGGAAGCATTCTAAAACTAAGATACTCTTATCCCGAGCGGATAAAACTCATGGCCTCACTAAGGGAAGTACGGCAAATCAGAGAATCACTAGCTCAGAAACTAGCAAGCCGCCTGCTAGTCTCAAAATCGACCGTGAAGAACGATATACTACCAATACTACAAACAATATTCAGATATAGTAAAGATCTAACCTATCCTGCACGCCTCGTACTAGGATACGAGCTAACAAAAGAAGAAGTAAAATACCTAGCAGGCAATAAAGCCGAAGAAATCATAGAACTCGCAGAGAAAATAAAGCGAACAAGACGTATACCACGAGAACCAGAACGCGAAGAAGTACGAGAAGCTCCACGTGAACAGAAACGAGCCCCAAAGAAAAAGAAACAGGAGAGAAAAGGAAAGACACTAGACATGTTCTTCAGCTAAATAGAACCCTTTATCTTACTAACAACGCGTATATCAGTAATCCTCGTTACAGGATACTGTCCCGCCTCATCCTTCTCATATTTCTTAACCATGTCCCATATCGCTAGGAGAGCGGCTGATACACCTGCTAGCGCCTCCATTTCAACCCCTGTCTCAGCCTTTGTCTTTACCCTAACCCTCACTACTATGGAATCATTGTTGTAGGAGAATTCTACTCTTACACCGTGAATAGGTATGGGGTGACACAACGGTATTAGTTCTGGAGTCTTCTTGACGGCTAGTATAGCGGCGACAGAGGCTACAGACTCGACATCTCCTTTCTCGACCTTTCCCTCCATGACAAGTTTGACGGTAGAGGGTTTGAGTATTATGCGTCCTTCTGCTATAGCTTCACGATATACAGGTTTCTTCTCCGTTATATCTATCATTTTGACATTGCCAGAAGCCATTAAGATAGTCACCAAGATACTCCTCTAGGGTTATTGTTCGGGAAATAGGTCTTACGTTCATAGACTATCTAGTTCTCGCAGGATATCTCTAAGGGCAGCGATGCGGGGATCTGTAAGGTTCGCTACATAGACTCTCAGTCTCCCGTATTTTCTTTCTTCAACTATGCCTAGCTCCTCTAGAACCTTCATGTGGTGCTGTACTTGTTTGTGGTGGAGACCTGTTTCTCGAACTATTCTTGTTACGTTGGCTTGTCCTTCTTCGAGTAGGTATCTTAGTATTCTTATCCTGCCGGGGCTACAGAGCTTCTCGAGATCCAATTTACGGATCCTCCTAGCTCATAAGGATTTTTTCTAGTAATTCTACTAGGTGCTGGGCGGGTATCTCGGGGGCTAGTCTGAGGAGTGTTGTTCTTCCCCGCATACCTTTACCGCTTGGCTTAGCTTCTATTAGTCCTATAGCATCTAGTTTCCTCATATATAGGTTGAATTGTGTGTGTCCTCTAGGATTCTCGCCATAGATTCGTGCGAGGTACTCGTATTTTTCTCGGACCTCTCCCGTGGTCGCGTAGGACTTCTTGTCTCTGCTGAGCATTGCTACAGCTAATAATAGTAGGAGTTCGTGTTTCTGGAGCGACCTTAGCTGTGCCTCGTTTATGTTTGCAACTGCGTCTTGGGACAGTGCAAACCTGACGTGCTCTTCTGTTATCCGGTGTTCTCCCATAGCTTCAGCTGTTTCGGCCGCTATTCTTAATGCTATTATTGCTTTTCTGGCGCTTCCCTCGGGCCGTCCATTGCCGTCTACTCCGTAGAACTCTGCTATTGTCCAGAGAAGGTCTGGATCCCATACTCCAGGGTATAAGCCTTGTTGTGCTCGTTGCTCTAGTATCGTGTAGAGTTCCTCGGTAGTATAAGGTTTCAAGTGTAGTCTTAGTCCTATCTGTGATTCTACTTGTGGTAGTTTTTCTTTTAGATAGCTTAGAACGGTGAAATCTTGTGCTACTAGTAGATAGTTTATTCTACTTGTATTATCTGGTGAGGGGACTTGCTCGTGTATTCGTAGGAGGATATAGAGTTGTTCCTCGTCTACTCTTGGGGATTTTATGAGTTGTTGGAACTCGTCTAGTATGACTAGTAGGTAGAGGTCGCGTCTATAGAGTGTGTCTACTATTGCTTTTAGTGCTTCGAGCGGGGAGGATCCTCTTACAGATAGTTTTGGGGCTACTTGTGAGGCTAGCACTGTGAGTATTTCTAGTATGGAGGGGACAGTATAGAGGTTAACATAGGCTACTGCGAAGTTGATTCCACGTGTGTATGCGAATTCTTTTAGTTTATTGCCTACGTATTTTGCTAGTGTGGTTTTTCCTATTCCTACTCGTCCTATAGAACCATAGATTAGTGTTATGTCTGAGGAGCTTGTGTTTGTTGATAGTTTCATCATATAACGTTTGAGTAAGAATTCTGCTTCCTTGTCTCGTACGTGGAGTTGTGGGGGTATGTATGTTTCGTCGAATACCATTGGGTTCTTAATGATAGTTGGCATGTTCTTCACTTCCGTCTAGCTATGGATATTTTTTCAGCTATTTAGTGGATATATTCGTAATACCATAAAAATATACACACAAACAAAATCACTCCTTACACACAGACAAAGGTAACACAAGTTGACAACCATAATTACAAGATCGAACACAGCCAAGAACAAGTCCAACAGTATTCAAGGACATAGATTCAATAACAAGCATATATGAACCCTTACGCGAGACTATACATCCAGAATTCCTGATGATCTCTTCAACCTTGCTTCGACCTATAGCTCCCCGACAACTACTTCTCAGTTTGAGGCGAAACCTTACCCTTAACGGATCACCACAACGCCTCTCCATGTAACTCCTCAGCTTGTCCTCTAATTCAGCACATGAAACACATCCATCAAAAAAGAAAAGATACCTAATAAACGAATACTCGTACCTTCTAACAAGGTCGAGCAACCTCTCAATCGTAGAACCGGAATAAACCGCGAATACCCCACTAGCAACTTTACTAACTTCATACTTATCAATACCGGCCAATACATCGTACAGTTCTTCAAGAGCCCAGTATTCTCTTCCTTCCTTAGCTACCATCACTAGCTTCGGGCACTCGGGCAACATTTCTTCAATGGACATATCTCGCACCTTGGATTCCGGGCTCTACAAATCGACCTGCCAAACGATATAATTAACTTATGTGCTTTCTCATAATCAACAGTGTCACCGAAGAAATCCGCTAGACTAGAAGACACAAGTTTATATGATACGGAAGGCTTGCTAACTAGACCCCATCTCCATGCAATCCTCCGGGCATGAGTATCTACAGGAAACACGCGGACTCCTCGATAAAACGATAAAAATACATCCACTGTCTTAGGCCCTATTCCTTTTATCTTAGATAGCTCCTCCCTCAGGAGCCCAGGGTCTGTTTCAACAAGGTATCGTGTTCCTCCCTTCTCTATCAAAAACTTCGACAACCTAAGAATAGTCTCAGTTTTTCTCCTATATCCGCCCGATATCCGGATAGCGTCCATTATCCTTTCAGCGCCCACACGGAGAAAGTCTTCTGGAGTAGATCCAATAGAGAGGAGGCTCCGTAGAGCCCGAATACTATTTTTATCATTAGTATTCTGGCTCAGTATAATCGCTACAAGAGCTAGGAAAGGATCCTTCTCCGCCTCA
>JALWJI010000130.1:0-2113 GCA_027081695.1 Acidilobaceae archaeon
AGATGAGTTTTTCTATATACTGGGCACTTATTGTTACAGATTCCTGGGCATAGGAGACAGGTCTCGAATACCTTGAGGAGGTCTTGGTTCAAGTTCATTGCCACCGTTAGTATTATCTGGAGTGGATATAGGATTTAAGATGATATCTTTTCCCTAGCTCTGGGATATTTATTAGCACATCCATATAAGTTAATTATGATGGTAGTCCTCCCGCGGCAGGAGGTATGAGTACTATAACGTCTCCATCTCTCAGCTTGGTTGAGAGATTATTCAGAAACTCTATGTTTCTTCCGTTTACGAGTACTTGTACGTCCTCGCCGATGAACTCGTAGTTTTCGCCTAGATGTTCTTTGAGGACCGGATGTATGTTTGTCAGGATGTTGAGGGCTTCTTTTACAGTGCATGGATCACTACAATTGATTTCTTCCTCGAATCTTCCCACCGCATCGTAGAGTGTTGCAAGATACCTTACTCTAATCCTTGGCATTATCTATGCCACCTTTCCCATTATAGTATATTGTGTGCCGCCTCCAATATAGTAAAACCATATATTTTATAGCAGGAAGAGGGGTCTGCCAAGGCTGAACTCCTCACCTTTCATCAGATTGCCTGGGCTCGTCATCCCCCTACCTATAACTATACGTTAAAGTCTAGATACATAGATTATCCTATACGCATTTCACTATATTAACGGATCGGATAAGATAACACCTGGTAAGACAATGGGAGGTGTCTGTGGGTGAGCGGTGAGAAGATAGACTATAAGGATTTTGCAAAAGTCGATCTCCGAGTCGGAAAAGTAATCGAGGCAGAGCCAGTCCCCAACAGTAAGAAGCTTATAAGACTAGTTGTCGATCTCGGAGACGAAAAAAGACAGATACTGGCAGGACTAGCGAAATGGTATAAGCCTGAGGACTTCCTAGGAAAATACGTTATCGTAGTAGCCAACCTTAAGCCAAAGAAGATGGCCGGCCTGATGAGCGAAGGAATGATACTAGCTGCTCCGTGCAGTGACGAGTCCAAGCCCGCATTGTTGACTGTAGCTGAGCCAGTTGAGCCTGGTAGCAAGGTATGCTAGTATACGATAATCCGAATTATACATTATTTTTCTTCTAAAACGACGAGGCCTATGCCCGTTATAACAATGGCCATTAGCAATATCGATAATGGATCGATTTTCTCGCCTAACAGTAGCCAGGCGAGAATTGCTGCTCCTACTGGTTCGCCTAGTATTGGTATGGTTGCGGCTAGTAGGCTCATCTTTTCCAGCACATAGTTTATTACGGTATGTCCTCCTAGCATAGGGAGTAGTGCTAATAGTGCTAGATACGTGTATGTTATAGGGCTGTATCCTAGGAGTCTTAGATTCATGGTTTCGACTATGATTATTGAGAATATGCTGGCGGCGGAGTAGACTATGAGGGTGTATTGAAATGTAGTGTATCGTTGTCTCAAGCCTTTTCCTATGGTAAAGTATAGTGCTACGCATACCATTCCTAGAGCAGAAAGAATAATGCCGAGTACAGGATCTCCTCCTGGGGGAATGATCCCTCCGTGGGCTGTGTGGAATGAGAGGAGCGCGATCCCCGCCATTGCGATTCCTGCTCCGAGAAGCTGAGTTTTCCTATATGTTTCCTTGAAAAGTACCATTCCTATAATTGCCATAAGTGCTGGATAACTGTCGACTATTGTAACACTTACTGCCACGCTCAAGTGGCTGAGACTCATCATCCATAGACCGAAGTGGAGGCTGAGGAATATTCCACTCAAGGACATTATAAGCAAGTCGTTTATTCTATGTAGTCGGAATCCTTTATGGTCTCCTGCAATGATGAGTAGTATAAGGGTTAAGAAGGAGGCTATTACTAGTCTCCATGTTGCAGCTACGTAGCCGTGTACTCCTGCTAGACGGACTAGTATGCTTGCTGTGCTTATGTTCATTACAGCGAGTACAAGCAATAGGTATAGCTTGGCATTGCTCTTCATGTATTCTTCATCCGAGTATCATGGTTGTTGTCTGTAAAGAATTATAAGCATGTAATCAATAATTATTCTCTTAATTTTAGACAGATTAAAAATTCGAACAAAAAGACATAGCGTCTGAAGTATATTT
>JALWJI010000130.1:2123-13543 GCA_027081695.1 Acidilobaceae archaeon
ATATTTAAATTGTTTGGTGGAAGATAATTGGTTAAGGAAGTACTACATGGTTTTGAAGGAATCGAGTGCCAGACAATTACTCATATAGAGGAGAACGTTTCCAAGTCAATGATATTATTCTTACACGGATATAATTTTACGGGAAAGACATGGTCCAAGACAGGAGTGTTCGACGCGTTAATCAGTAGGGGGTACTCGTTTATCGCACCAGATATGCCTTATGGACGTAGAACAAGGTGTACCAAGCATACTCGTAGCCTGGATATTAATCTTGGTCTTCTGAATTCTCTTGTATCATCATATGGTGGCCGGAGACCCCTTGTGGTTGTAGGCGCTAGTCTAGGTGGTAGACTTGCCATATATTATTCTGCCAGGAACGAGCTGGTAAGAGGATTGCTCCTCCTGAGCCCCTATATTGAGAAGGATAAAACCGCGCTTAGTATAGCATCTTCGATCACTGCAATCTCGAAAATCATACTGGGCGAGAAGGATATAGTGTCAAGGAAGACGATCGAGAAGCTGGCGGCCAGAATCGGAGCCAGCATAGTAGTATATGAGAGAGCAGGTCACGCCATGTACTTGGATGCACCTGATCGTTTTGTTCAGGATCTCCTTGTGTTCATCAAGTACGTGGAGGAGATGAAAACGGAGTGACTGTCCTAGTTGAATAATGGTTAAATCAAGTCATTAAAGTGAACAAATATATGATATTTATTATTACCCATGCTTAAATTCCAGACCGAGATCCTAGTATCGCCCTGGGAGCCAAAATAATGGTCTCAGAGACACTTATCGCGTCTGCAGTATTTCTAGCGGTCATAGCAGTAATAATATCGAGGAAAATAGACGAAGTATCCGCCTCCATATTTGGCACGGTACTACTAGTAGTACTGCTCGCTTCCTATACTGTTGAGGATGCATTCTCCTACATTGATTGGGATATACTTGGAATACTTCTTGGCATGTGGATGATAACAGGCTACATGATAAAGGGAGGACTAGCCGACGCAGTGGTTAGCCGCCTAATAAAGATAACAGACGATTACCGTAAACTAATCGTCCTACTAGCAATAACGGCCGGATTCCTCAGCATATTAGTTGACAATGTACTCGTAATCCTACTCTTCGGAAGCATAACTCTCGAAATAGCAAGAAAAGCCAAAGCAAACCCAATACTTGCAGTCCTACTAGTCGGGTTCAGCGCGAACTTCATGGGAACAGCCCTACTAATGGGAGACCTACCGCCACAGCTACTGCACAAAATAGCAGGAGCAGAATTCATAGACTTCATAATATGGCAAGGGAAACTAAGTAGCTTCCCACTACTCACAATCACGTTCCTAATAGTCACATACCTATACTACAAGATATTCCTCGTAAAAGAGCCAAACGCCAAAGTCCACGAAGAACATGGCTCCAATAAAACCAACAAACTACTACTTCTTATCAGCACTCTATTCTTCATAGCCACAGTCTTGGGCATGGCCCTGAGACCAATGCTAGGAGTCCCACTAGGATTCATCACGATATCCGGTGCAAGCGCCCTAGCACTAACAATAGAAATACTCAGAGCAACAGGCAGGGATCTACCAGGCTTCGAAGAAATAGTAGCAGACGTAGAATGGAGAGCACTCCTATTCTACGCAAGCCTCTTCACACTAGTAGGAGCCCTCGAAGTAAGCGGAGTACTAGAAAGAATAGCAGAGTCCCTAATACCATACCTAACCGGAAGCCCCCTAGAAGCATATACAGTATCCTACTGGATGGTAGCCGCACTATCTACATTCGTAGAACACGACGCGCTCCTAATGACATTCCTATTCCTAGTAAAAGAAGCGGCTGCATCTGCAGGCTTCGACCCAGGACACCTCTACTGGGGAATGGCATGGAGCGCCACCCTGGCAAGTAATATGACAACCGCGGCAGCGCCAGCTCTCTACGTGGCCGTTGTACTTCTGGAGAAGGAAGGATATAAGGTAACAGGAAAGACGTTCCTCAAATACAGTATACCCTATATACTCCTATCACTAATAATCCACTACATAGTAACAGTAACGCTATGGCTCTAAACAATCAATGACATGTGAAACTAGACTATGGGGTCTATTAGGCCTTGATACGCGAAAACCATACGATAGACAAGATGAAAGCCCTATTAGGCCTAAACACCTATGAAGCAAAAGCATACCTAGCGATACTCAAGCTAGGCAGTGCATCTCCTCTAAGGATATCAACAGTATCAGGAGTACCACGAGGAAGAATCTATGATGTATTGAAAAGCCTAGAGCTAAAGGGCCTAGTATATAGGTCGGGGGAAGCCTACCAGGCGGTTAGACCTAAAGAAGCCCTCTCACAAATAGCATATCAGGTCATCCTAGAAGCCAACACAAGACATATGGAGATAATGGAGCTCGCGGAGAGCCTCGAAAACACGTATGGATCCAGGCAACAATCAGGAGACCAAGTAAGAATAATACACGGCCTTGTCGAGAGTCTATCGCTAGCCCTAGCACTGATAAAAACGTGTAAAAACAATGTCATATTTACTGTTAACAAAGCTATCGAAAAGCTAGAAGATGTAGGCGACTACATAAACCTCCTAATAGAAGTACTACCAGAGGACACCCTAATAGTGGTGTCAAGCGACAAGCATCCTCCCAGAGAATACGTTGAGAAACTACTCTCAAAGAACATAAGACTATACTCTAGCCCGATAGCTTTCCTCGACATGATGATAGCATGCGACAACGTTCTCATAGGACTCCCTAGCTCAACCCATACTGCAGTAACAGTATACGTGAAGCACAATGACTTCGCCGAGAGCCTAACTAAAAGGATCCTAGAACACATAGAGACTAAAAAGAATGCCAGAGAATCCTAATATACCCCTACATGTTCTCTATTATGAATGGCCCAGCCACACACGTGGCGGGAGCGGCCGTCGTCTAGCCTGGACTAGGACGCCGGCCTTCCAAGCCCCGCACTAGGAACAGTAGGAACTGCGCGGGGGAGACGCCGGCGATCCCGGGTTCAAATCCCGGCGGCCGCACCACGGCCTATCAAACACTCCTATACAACTAAAATGATGGAGACCATCGCCTGCCGGGGTAAATAGATATTGAAAAGTAGAGTATTCAGCTTGATAGTTGTCCTCATAGGTTTCGCGACTATGATAACGATACTGGGAATAACCAGCGGCATATTCTCGGGAGACAAATCTGTAGGCGAAGTACAAGACTTAGAGTCTAATGGTACAATTCTTATAATAGGTAACTATACTTTTAGTGCATACATTGCTGATACAGTAGAAGAACGGGAGTGCGGATACTACTGTTATACAGATTATGAAGCTATAGTATTCTTGTGGAATTCAACTCCCAGCACAGTAACCTTCACGATGAAAGGAATAGACTATCCAATATTATTGGTCCTTGTACGGAACTGTACAGTATATGATGTTATCGAAATGGCGCCGGGAAACCTCTATAGAATTAATAATGTAGGGCCAACAGATTTCTTTATCGAGCTCAGAAAACCAATGAACATAATGAAAGGAGACCCAATAATCCTAGACAATATCTGTACTCGGTCTTAGACGAGTTTCCGCGCCAGCTTATCAAAATATCTCTTATACACCCATAGTAGTATCAGCGATCTCCCGGTAACATCTATGCCCATCGCCAACCAGGCACCTACAGCACACAGTCCCTCCGGCATAAACCTTGGCAATATACCGGCCGGGATTATCCTCAATAGGTATAACGCGGATAGGTTAATTATTGTAGGGATTGTAGTGTTGCCCGCGCCCCGAATACTCATTGCAATACTCATCACGACTCCAAGAGGAGGCTCTGTTACTCCAGCTATTATCAAGTAGTACATGGCGAGTCTCGCAACGTCACTAGACTCCGTAAAAACATACGGGAGCCTGTTACTTAGCAGGAGTATCACTACCATGCTAATAGCTCCCGCGACAAGATTTAGCTTAGCTACTTCAACACCCATATGTTTAGCCTTCTTAGGATCTCCCGCACCAATCGCTTGGCCAACCAGCGCAGCTCCACTCTCGGCTATACTAAATAATGGCAGAAAAGCCAGACTCTCTATGCGCACGCCTATAGTGTGTGCGGCCAGCGCGTCTTCTCCACATCTAGCAACAGCTCCTATATATGCGAGGTTACCTCCGACGAATACGAGTCGTTCTATAAGTGTCGGGAACCCAATCTTGGTGGCCTTCCATGCAAGATGCCTCGGAGGCCTTGGCACCGGCTTCATGCCGGCGTGGCCTGGAAGATACATGTATAGTCCAATAGCGTAAACTATGTTCGCTATGCTGCTGGCATAGCCGGCACCACTAATGCCGAGAGGTGGGAAGCTGTAGAGGCCGAATATCAGTATGGGATCGAGTACACCGTTAACGATTGTAAAAATAATTGTCGAATATAATACTGGTCTTGTTCTACCCACCCCACGATACACGGCTCCAAAAACAAGCCCCATGTACGCGAAGGGCATCCCGTAGAGTCTTGCCCTGTAATAATCTATTGCTAGAGACTTTGCAGTTAACCCTACTTTCTCGCCTGCAATGATATCTACAAGATATGGAGCCGTCTTCCACAACAAGATGAGGACAGGTATTGCAAGTATAATGTTTGCGGTCAAGATCTCTCCAACAGATTGCTCCGCAGTGCTCTTCTTTGACGCCCCAACCGCCTGGCTAACCAGGACAAGTGCACCAGTATAATATAGGGTACCTATCGAGAAGGTGAGCCATCCCAGATATCCGCCTACACCTGCGGCGGCGAGGGCCTCGTCGCCTAATCGGCTAATGAAATATGTATCGACGATCCACAGTATACTGTCGGCGCTTTCAGCTAGCATTAATGGCAGTGCGATTACCAGTGCTTTTCTCCACACTTCTTTATCCAAGGCAGATGCACCTGCTGCACCGCTACTGCTGAATCACTGTACTGGATCGATCTGGGTCGCTTATTCGATCGCCTTACGCCTGCGAGTGTATTGGCGCTAGATATAATTATAAGACTATCACAATATTCGAAAGTTAAAGAATCGAATATAGACCTTAGATATGGGAGGAATATAGCGTAGAACAAGTACAGTATTCTATCATAGCCTATAGAAGCAGTAGAGAGAAAACAGTAGGCTCTAAGAATTAACCTCCGGGAGATCCATGCCAAGGACTATCCTTCCACACGAGTTCCCAGACGTCTTCTTCCTTTAGGATCTCCTTCTCGGCAATGTTCTTCTCTATATCAACAAGTAATGCATGATGCCTGGCTTCATCTTCATGTATAGCCATTAATAGGAGCTTAAGCCTTGGATCATTCGTCTTATCAGCAAGCTCCTTAGTTAATCTGACCATTTCAGCCTCCATCTCGATATGTTTCCTAATACCTTTCTTCAACAATTCAAGCTCCTCATCAGATAGGAAGGGAGACTTACCCTCAATAGTTTTAACGATAGCCTCGTATAGTAGACTGTGCTTGAATGAGTCTCTAGCAATACCCTCGATTATCGCGCGCAGCACTGGGTGAGTTATTTTATGTGCCAGCTCTTCAAGCTCAGCCGCATACTTTTCCTCTTCTAAGGACATTTTCTTGGCGATATCAAGTAATTCTTTCATAGAACCCATAGTTATCGCCCATTATAACATTGTGACGACTTAATATTTATAGAAATTTAATAAATAGTCAATATGATCAAGGGATTGCTCTAATTAGCAACTATATAGATCACAGAATTATATATAGAAGTAATTACGGGGATATCCTGTTATGGAGTAAAGGTGCTGTTAATGGAAACCATAGCAGTGCTAGGTTTAGACGCCTTACCATATAATCTTTTAAAGACATATGCAGAAAAGGGGATAGCTCCCAATATATTCAATCAGCGTAATCTCGACCACTCATTTAAAATAAGAGCAATACCTCCAGTTACTCCGGCAAGTTGGCCATCAATTATGAGCGGAGTCAATCCCGGGAAGCATGGCATATTTAGCTTCAGTGGATTCGACAAATTAAAAAGAAAAGTATTCTATTATAATGCGCTTCATTTAATGCATCCCCGTATAACAGAGATGATAGCGTATGAAGGAGGAAGAGCGTTATCAGTGAATCCGATCATGGATTACCCAATATTCCCTCATAAGAACCTAGTTATTGTCTCTAACATGTTCTTTACGCCCAAGCCGCTTTCTTATCCTAAGAATCTGCACGAAAAATATTTCTCGACCGAGGTTCCTCTCCCTAAAAACACTGAGAGCTATATTAAGTATCTGAACGGTCTCGAGGCTTTACTAGAAGAGTACTTACGTGATCCTCCCTCACTCATATGGATAAATCTGAATTTCCCAGATACAATGTATCATTCTAATCCGGATACCTTGAATAATCCAGAAAAGGTATCGACCATATGGAGCAGGATAGATAAATTATACAAAACTCTGAAACAGACTGTAGGCAATGTAGTCACAGTATCTGATCATGGGTTTTCTAAATACAACATGCGTATAAGTATAAATGACATATTAGTGAATCATAAGTTAGCAATACCAACGCGGGCTAAGAAGGGCTACGCTACACACACTGCACCGGACCGGTTCAGCGTAATAAAGATAAATCCCAAGATAATGAACTTCCTTATCCGAACTGGATTAAAGGATTATGTTCTTTCTCCCTTTGTTAGAAAAGTAGTAAAACCACTCTATGCTAAGCTTAGAGGGAAGAAACTAATATTCGGATCTAGTTATTATATTGATCTCCAAAACAGTAAGGTACTATATCCTACCCTCTATTCTTTTGGCGTGTATATAATGGATGAAAATCTATCGGAAAAAGTTGTATCAATATTTAAAAAATACAAGGGATTATCTCTAGTAGAGCATAAAACCAAGATATTCAGTGGAGAATATCTAGACAGGATACCTGACATAATAATTATCCCTGACTATGATAAAGGTTATGTAGTGGGACCACCCGATATAGTGGGATCAGTCTATACTAAGACTATAGTGTATGATCATGATTTATGGGGAAGTATGATTCTTGACATTGAAAATATGGAATTAGTAGATATTGATTATCTAAAATCATTAGATTTTGTCGAAAACACAGTAGTAGCTCCACTAATACAATGTATCATGAAGTATCCGTTAAGCGTCTATATAGATGACAAAGAGTTAATCGAAAAAGTATGTAGTTATAAACCAGAATATAAGAATTATAAAGGAAAATTCCTAGTTTCAAAGAAGCTAGCGATTATGAAGAAGTGAAACTGCATTATTTCCTATAAAGTATTATATGTGGAGAGATGATGATCAAGCGAGTTAAGATTTATGAGATAATGGTAATTAAGGTTGAGGACGTTAAAAATATCATAACGTGGTGATCGAATATGAGGTCCGCGGAAAAAATTATCGCGAAGATCAAGGAAGGACTCGATAAGATTAAGGATAAGTTCGAGAGAGGAGAGCGTAATGGACTAGTTCTAACTATTCTCGCACTGGAGCGAGTGTTAAAAAAGAAGGATAAGGCGTCTATTCAGGACGTTGTAGACGAGGCACGAAGTATACTTGACGATAAGCGCTTGAATGTAAAGTGGGGAGTTAGCTACGAGGAGTATGATGAAGAACTCGCAAGGAAACTTATAAAGGAACTAGTTGAGTTAGGTCTTGTAGAGGAACTTGATGGTGGGTATTATAGGTTGAGGTATGTGGGAGATCTTGATCCTAGAGCGGAAATATATGCTAGGTTCGGTCACTTATTGTTGTATGGAGGGCCGGCAAGATAAGTAGAGACAGGTAGACTCTCCTATATCCTTATATCGTGTCCATATACTTGTTTAAGTGCTTCTTCGATCCTTGTGCCAGGCTTGACTTTTACTACTCGTATACCATGTTGTGCCATGTATTCTTCTCCTCTTGGTCCCAGGAAGGTTGTGACAATAATTTGGCAGTCTTTGTTTAATGAATGGATTTTCCTTCGTTTCTCTCCGTGTCCATGATGATGGTGATGGTGTTCATCTTCGTCTCTATAGATGTTTTCCACAATTTTGATTAGGACTGGCCTCCTTGTATTGTCTATTATATAGTGAAAATAGTATTTTGCATCTCCGAAGTGTCCAATTTTTACCTTGATGCCCTCATCGGTTGCTATGCTTGTGCAAGGGCTCTCCTGGGCCATTGTTGTTCCCTCCTTTATTAATTTCGTGTATTCGGTCGATGAAAAATGAGGCGTCATGGATTGTTATGGATCAGAAGGATTGCTGAGAAATAAATGTATAGGATTGGCTTGTATTGGTTAGTCGTGTATCTCTTCGGGTCCTGATAGTTCTTCTGTGTGCTTGATAACGGGCTTGTAGCCTAGCTTGTAAGGCTTGAATTTTCCGTGGAGTTTCTTGAGGACGTGAGGTAGAGTGGTATACTCCATTTCTTCTGGTCCTAGTCTGTGTGGCATGAATGGGCCATGTCTCCTCATATAATCTGTTATCATCTGTGCTAGTCTTCTTGTCTCGTCGAAAGCTGGGTCGTCGAATAGGTCTACCGGGCCTATTAGTTCACCGTTTCGTATCTGGAATCCTAGTGCTACTACTCTTGGCGGGCCGTCGAACCTAGTCATCTTAGCGTCTTTGAGTCCTACAGGCATTAATGGGCCGTGATGGCTACCTCTCATCCATCCTGCTACTAGGTGAGGGAAGGCGAAGGCCTCAAGTACTTCTCCTACTGCTGGGAATCCACTCTGAGCACGGACTATCATAACCGGATCGTCTTTTCCAACGTATTTACCAGCGATTAGGTTTAGCCTCTCGCTGCTTACTACTGCACCGATCTCGCGGTCGTTCTTCCTGTATACGTGTTTGATGACGTATCTTCCCGGGGTCCCGATGAGTGCTAGGAGATCGTAGAGTTCTTCCGGCGTTGAGAGCTCTACTACTTTTCCTTCGAATACGTCTAATACCTGGAATATGAATCCGTCGTGCATTCTTGGATCGATTACTAATCCCGCTGTGTTGAATGGATCAGCGAAGATCTTGTAGAGCGGTAAATTGAATGCACCCGGCTCGGTTTTATCGGCCATAAAAACTATTACTGGTTCCGAGGGTCTCTCCACGAACTCCATCTCTGCTACTCCTGGTCCCATTCCCCTGACGTTTCCGCTGAACGCGTCGCTTAGTAGGTCTTGTCCTGCCGCGTATAGGCCTAGATCCTTTGCTACCTTTGTTGCCTCTTTGAAGGCGTTCCATGCGAGCTCATGTATCTCTGGACTGTCTATTCCCTTGTAGTGGGTCATGATAAGCTGGAGGTCGTCTCCTACATGGGTTACGTAGAAGCTCTTTATCACATTCTTCTTTTTGGCCTCTGCTAGGACGCGGCTAGCGGCTAGCATGGTGTCGGGGTGTACTTTGTGGTGTCCAGCTATGCTTCCAATATCCGCTTTTATAACACTAATTGTAACTTTTTCTCCTGACATATCTCTTCACCCTTACAACTATATCTCTCAATTATATGTTATAGAGTGATGTGATTTATTAAATCCCTATACTAATTAACAGTGTGCCTTATCTTGTTTTTTCGATATTTTTCGATTGTGTGTTTATGTGCTACATAGATTAGTTATATGATAATCTACATATATATAGTTATGAATAAGTATATTAATTAGTGGTTTCATTATTAAATTTTTCTATTAAATTTATGTAACTATTGTTTCAGAATGGCTGATATAGAAGCTATATACATTATAATATATTTCTCTGAGAAGAACAAGTTATAGGTGTAGAGATAGTGAGACAGAAGACGGAAGTATATGTAACATTAATGCTAATAGTTATGAATATAATGTTTATTATTAATCCAATTATGTCTACGGCAGAAATAATGGATCCAAGCTTTATGGGAACTATAATAATAGGAGACTCAGATGACAATCTATGGTCAGCATCACCATTATCTAGAGGAGTATACCTAGTCGTGACTACACAATCATTTGGAGCATCGAGTTATGGTATATATAGTGGTAGTCTTTGGACAATACGGTTAGATTCTAATGGAGACGTTGTCTGGAGTAGGATATATGATATTGGTATTCCTGCACAATATTATGACTCTGCTTCTCTAGCTGATGATAGCCTCATTGTTGTTGGAACCTCTTATAATTATAGAACGGGATATATTGCAAAGATAAATTCTAATGGAAGTGTAGATTGGTTCTATAGAGTGGTTCCTGCGACAAGTTACTATTACGAGTTTCTCACTGGAGTGGCGGCTGGGTCAGATGGAAATTTTGTGGTTATAGGATCATACTTTAATATGACGACTTATAGATTTGATCATCAAATTATAAAGATGGATCCTAATGGTACAATCCTTTGGTATAAGGATATACCCCTATCTGGTTACGATATGTTGTTTGGAGTCGATGTATTTAATAATACAATTATTGCTGTATCCTATTCATACAGTGATCCATCCGCAATTTATGTCCTTAACTATACTACTGGCGACTTACTGAGGGTAAGAAACTACGGGGATTCAAACTTAAAACTCTACGATGTAACAGCAGATCCAAGCGGAATATATGCTGTAGGATATCTTAGAAATGGCTCGTCATATGATGGGATTATATTAAAAAGCGATTGGAATCTAACACTACAAAAAGCAGTATTGATAAACAATACGCTCAGTGGCAATTCAATAGAATGGCTTATGTCCATAACTACGAATAACTCATATATATTCGTAGGAGGCTATCTAAACATTACTTCATATAATGTATCGCTCGTAGCCTCATTCGACCAAGATCTTAACCTTTTATGGTTAACAACTTTTGGTCTAGAAAATAGAGACGGCTATACATATGACATAATTCCAAATTATGCATCAAACATCCTAGTAACGGGGTCGCTTCAAGGTGCAAGTACAGGTTACGACCCCTACATACTTCAACTTAGGAACGGAATATTCCCGCAGAACTGTAATCTTAGAGTAATACAGTTAGATGTAAATACAACAAACATAACGATAGCTAGTTCTAACGTCACACTCTCAGCTTATAATGGGGCACTCGGTCTAACTAGCCAAACATACACACTTATTAACGCTTCAGGAGCATCTAGCATCAGCCTATGTGGCGAAAGAGTTGGGGGTAAGTTAGTTAGTGTATATGATAATAGTGATAAAGCTCCACAGATTGGAAAACTAAGTTTAATTCTTGTCGTGTTAGCAGCAGTCCTTCTAATAAAAATCCGAGACGTGAGGTCCTAAACTAAAACTCGTATCTTTTCATATACTATATGTGAGTATGTGAAGCTAGTTTGATTGTTCCATATTCTTTTCGGTCTTAAGCAAGTATAGATTGTACATTATTGCTATCACTAAGCTGATAACAACAAGTAATGTAGAG
>JALWJI010000131.1 GCA_027081695.1 Acidilobaceae archaeon
GATAATATAACCCTACAAAGATTTTCTAGCATACTATACTATCTGACCCCCCATCAATATTTAGAACTGTATACACTGTGTAATCAGGCATTGAAACTACAGTTTTCACCAAGGCAAGTATGTCATCGTACGAGGCCAACCTATTCAGAGGCGTCATTTTCTCTCGGATAATGATCCACATTTCATCGGGCTCTATTTTCTGAAGCCTCGATACAAGTCTTATCGTTTCTATGGCCCCAGGAGTCTTCATACTCCCGAAACGTGCCTCTATTATCATTAGCTTCAAAGGATACGAGTATGCGGTCCTCTTAAGTAATAAGCTGAGTCCTCGCCGCACGGCGTCTGCAACAGTCAATAACTCGTGTCCTGGACTGGTGATGGTAAAGCTATTATACACTAATACACGGGTTCTCCCGTTGTTAGATGAGATGAGATTTTGGAGAATCCTATGAGTCGAAGCGAGGTATAGCGAGGTAGCTTCGAGCCAGCAACTCCACGGCACATCAGGGATCTTAGAGGGCTCGCATAGCGGGTTTCCATAACTTATAAATAGATAATCAACCTTGTCCGTATACCTATAAGTTTCCTTGAATAACCGATCTATGTCTTCAGGGTTGCGGAGATCCCCCGACACACCTATAATAGTGATCTCTCCTTTTCTACTTCTTAGTTCATCAATGGTACTTGCTAGTCTTTGTTTGTTTCTAGAAAAGAGTACCAGATTGAATCCTTCTTCTGCTAGGGCTTTGGCTGTATGGTATCCAAGTCCTTTTGATGCCCCTGTTACTATTGCCCATTGTGAGGAGCCGTGGGTCAATACTTGTGTCCCATATTGGAAATAATTTGGTTGGGTTCAGTTATATTTGGGAGGGTTAGGGCCCTTTTCCGTGGGGCCTTACTGGCCCTCCTCTTTTGGTTTTGCTACTACTATTTCTATTACGCTTACTCTTCTCTTCTTGCCGTCGGGCGATTCTAGTACTTCGCTTCCTATCTTTATGTCTTTGATGACTAGGTTCTTGATGAACAGGTTCTTTAGGCTCTCAACTGTGTCTACTGCGGTGCAGATGTTGCGTCCTCTTGCTCTTACTATGATTTCCTCTGCGCCTTCTTGTTCTAGTAGTCTTAGTGCTGCGAGTACGTAGTTCATGACGGGTTTTTTGCCGATGAGTATTGCGTTTGTGCTCTGAGGTTCTACCATTTCTCTTTCCCTCTTGACTGTTTCTTTGTACTGTGTGCTATTCTGCCATTATGTCACGTATATAAGCGTTAGTCGGCTTTGGGCTTTAGAGATTTAATATCTAGGTGTTCAGCGAGCCATTCTAGGATGGCTTCTAATCTGGCTATCTTGCGTTTGGGGCTCCCTGTCCTTGATAGGTCATGGTTTTCTCTAGGGAACAGTATTAGCTTGGTTTTTACACCGTTTATTTTTAGTGCCGTGTAGAGTTGGAGTGCTTGGTCTAGGGGACACCTATAGTCTTCTAAGCTATGTATGATTAGGGTTGGTGTCTTTATCTTGTCCGCGTGGAATAATGGGCTTATCCTAATGTATTCTTGGGGATCGCTCCATGGAGTCGAACCGGTTACATCGTGGGCAAAGTACCATCCTATGTCGCTTGCACCGTAGAAACTTGTCCAGTTACTACATCCTCTCTGGCTTATTGCGGTCTTGAACCTGTTGGTTCTTGTTATTATATAGTTGGTCATCCATCCACCATAGCTTCCTCCGCCTACCGCTGATCGTTCGGGATCTAGTCGTTGCTCTACAAGTGGGGCGTTATCTGCTATGAGTATGAGGTCTTCATAGTCGACCGTCCCGAATTTGCGTCTGAGATCGGCGAATTCCTCTGAGTAGCCGTCGCTTCCGTGTGGGTTTCCATATACTACTGCTATGCCGTTGCTTGCTAGTAGCTGGAACTCGTATATGAAGCCGTAACCGTAGCTTGTCTTTGGCCCGCCATGGATGTAGAGTATCCATGGAGTGCATTTCTCGCAGTTTGGCTGCTCCTTTGGCATCAGTATCCAGAAGTCTATGGGTTCGCCTTCTGCGCCGCTGATGGTGTATTTTGCGGGTTCAGGTAGCTGTAAGTCCTCTATCCATGAATTGAATATGGTTATTCTCCTTGATCCCTCGGCTTCATCCCATATGTAGAGTTCTTTCGGCATGGTGGGCGTCATTAGTGTGTAGATTACCTGTAGCCCACCATGCGTATCTACGCTGAACTCGTCGATGACAGCGTTATCCTGTCCTAAGACATGTTCTGGTTCTTCATAGTCGGGGGATGACCTGTAGACCTGTGTGCTCCCTGCTTTGTGAATTATAAAGTATATTGACCCATCATCCGCCCAGTATAGGTTCTTTCTACAAACGGGACCTCGTACATCGCTGTTAACAGCGCCGATAGTGTTTAGATCGAGGCTACAGGTCACACATTGGATCTCGTCAGACTCTATGTCTACGATGTAGATATGGTAATGGGAGAAAACTCCGTTGTTCCTCCTAGATGCCCTTATTGCTAACTTGTCTCCGTCTGGACTCCATTCTATGCTAGCGATGGTATAGCCGTCTAGGACTACTTTCTCGGTGCCGGTTTCGAGGTCTAGGACGAGTAATGTGTGCTGGTACGGTTCAAGCTCGTTCCTTGAAACTGCATATGCGACCATGTTCGCGTGCTTTGCTACACTAGCGGTTATGACTTTTTGATCCTCTCTGCTTAATTTTTCTATGACTCCTCCAGGATAGCTTATCTTATATAGTATTGTTTTCCTGTCGAATATCCATCCTGCCCCGTTGAACCAGGGAGGAATACTCGTTATATCCCATCTCTCGAGCTCCTCTAATGGTTTCTCATTCTTTCTCGTCGATGCTATGACGATAAGGTTGTCGTGTTCTGGTGTCCAGCCGACAATAGACGCGGATCCTTTAAAGCCAGCGAGTCTCCATGGCTCTCCTCCTATCATGGAGACATAGATTCCTGTCTCCTTGGACTCGTCACGGGAAGAAGTGAACGTTATAGTGTCCGGTCCAGGTCCCCACACAGGGCATTTATCATTGGGGCCCTTGGTCAGCGGCCTATACTGGTCTTCTTCGCCCAGCCATATACTGGTCTCGTACTTGTTCTCCTTGTAGTTCATACGGGTTACTGTGAAGAGATAACGTTCACCGCCTATAGAGAATACAGGGGCGCTGACTATGGTTATCCGCTCTATATCTCTAGGTTTAAGCTTCTCCAACCCAATAGAACACCCCAATAAGTTAGTAGGGGTGTAAATAAATAATCTGCGTTTCCTACAATGGAGATCCTATGCCGGAGGATTCCTCCCTACAAGAACATAGAATATGATCATCAATACAATAATAACGACCGCAAGTACAGCTGCTACAATAGCAGCTCTACCACTAGATCCAAATATAATCGGGAAAGGCCCTATTACTACTACTCCACCCACCTCTGCTTTTCCTTCACCGCCTTGAAGCGCACTGATAAGGACCCCGAGGAATATGAGAACGACGCCAACAATCAGTAACAGTATACCGATCCCGATCAGGGCTTGAGACTCCATCTTACACACCACTATTCTAAGTAACCTAACGGATCCGATATATCCAATATATAGGTCCACGAAGATAATAGAACTACACGGCGCGCGGGTAGGGCCGGGAGGGTCGCCGCCTCCCACGGGCCCGCAGGGCCCGTCCCGAAGGCGCCAAGCGGGGGCCAGTAACCCGAGCCGTAGCCCGGAGGCCGCCGCAGGAGCCCAGCTACCCCAATGACCCCCGTCCTGCGGGGCCCACGGTGCCAGGAGCCTCCGCTGGAGAGCGGAGTGCTACCGGCTTAACCGGGGGAACCTGGCCAGGCCCGGAAGGGAGCAACCTGTCCCCGGCCGTGGGCGTTCGCAGGGTAGCGGGGTGAGGGGTACTGGGGGATACCTCCTGCGGCGACTGATCCGGGCTACGTGCCTCGGGAGCCGCGCGCCTCGTCTCACAGCATAAAAATAATGCTATAGCATGCCTCGCGTGGGGTCTCCTGTCGTGGACTGCAAAGTACTAGAAGATGTAAAGGCTTTCCAGATAATGAGTAGCCCAGCAATAACTGTTTCAGGAGAAGCTAGAATCACGGATGCAGCCCGTAAAATGTATGAAAGTAATGTTGGCAGTGTTTTGGTTGTAGACGATGAGGGAAAATTGATTGGTATCCTTACACGCAGGGATCTCATATATCTGTTAGCGTCAGGTGTAGCGGTGAAGAATCCTAAGGTAACATTGTATATGAGTGAGAGCGTGATTACTGCAAAGGACGAGGACAATCTAAAGGAGATACTTGACAGGATGAGCGAGTCCGGGGTCAGGCATGTGGCTATAGTTGATTCCTTGGGGAAGCCAAAGGGAATTATAAGTATGTGGGATATCCTCATGTTCATTGCAAGACACTGTATAACAGGTCTCCAGGAGTAAATGATCCAAAAATAACATGGGATAAGGGTTCACTGCGTAGAAATAACCTGGCACTGCCAGGTTCAATAACCGGTGATTTGTGTTGAAGAAGATATGCTTCATTGTAAATCCCTTCGCTGGTGCAGGGGGACGACTTGGATGGAAAGGAACTGACTGGCCACTACCACTCAGGCTAAAAGATAAGGATCCCAGGAGCCTACCGGCCTATCAAAGAGCTAAGAGATTCCTAGAGAAGCTCCTCTCCTTAAAGATTGAACATGTAAGTTTACTGGTTGCCCCCTGCTTTATGGGGCAGATGATACTCGAGGACGTGGAACGAACACTGGGTATGGATGTGAAATCAACAGTACTTGATTGTTCTTCGTGTAAATGGCCGACCACTCCGGACGATACAGAGGGTTGTCTGAGAAAATGCCTAGAGACAGGAGCAGACCTCGTAGTTTTTCTTGGGGGAGATGGAACAGCCAGGCTGGTCTATGATGTTATTGACAGTAAGATACCAGTCTTGGGAGTGCCGGGTGGAGTCAAAGTCTATAGCGGGGTCTTCACCGAGTCTCCTGAGGCTGCCGCGGAACTAGTCAAGGCATTTATCAATGGCCGAGTAGTCTTTGAGGAGAGACCAGTGCTTGACATAGACGAAGAAATGTTCCGGAAAAACCAGCTACAGGTAAAGACCTACGGATACCTAACAGTTCCAGTACATGGAGATAAAGTCGTCTCCGGGAAAGCTGTTTATGTTTCAAGCGTCCAGTCTGAAATAGATGAGATAGCAGAATACTTTAAGGAAGAGATCTATAGAGACTGCACCCTCTACATCATAGGGCCGGGCTCCACCACAGCCAGAATAGCATCAGTACTAGGCATAGAAAAGACACTGCTAGGTGTAGACATAATACATAACAAGAGGATTATCGCAAAAGACGTTAACGAGGAAGAATTAATTGAGATACTTCAAAGATACAAGTGGAACAAAAAGATGATTATAGTCTCGCCTATTGGTGGACAAGGATTCGTTTTCGGGAGAGGCAACCAGCAGATATCTCCTAGGATAATCAGAGAAGTAGGGAAGGAAAACATACTAGTAGTATCAGCACCATCCAAGCTTAAACACCTAAAGAAGCTAAGAGTAGACACGGGAGACCCAGAACTAGACCGGGAGCTTAGAGGCTATATCCGCGTCCTAGTAGGATACGGAAAATACAAGATCATGAAACTCGACTAAAAGCCATGGTCTACACGAGGAAAAGGACATGAAGCAGAAATCGAAGAACGTGAGGAGCAAGAGCGCAGCAGCCAAGATACCGAGGAAAAAGATAGGCTGGAACTATAGTGACAATGTACCAGTATTCAATGCGCGGAGAACTCTTCTTACTCCAATTAGAGACGTATGGATAATGAGCAGTGGTGAAAAACATGAACTCATAGAAACACTAGTAGTGGCGACGGACATAGACAAGGGCCTGTGGCAAAAAATATTCTCTCCCGTAACAATAGCTCATAGGATTCCTGCACCGCTCGGCGAGTTCGCTATAGAGGTATGGGGTCATGGGCTAAAACTATTATCGGCAGAGATCGATCCTAAGACATCTTATTGGAGAGTTTACCCTACGGGCGCCCTAGCATCACTAATTTATAGTCATGGCGGAGAGCCCGTAGAGTTACAGACAAGACGTCGGCTAAAAGGAACCAAAGTAGAAATCCCTGACTGCAGGGATAAGGATCTCTGCCTCGTCAAGGCAGGTAAATACGTAGGATTCGCATCGAAGAGGGGAACATCATACAAGGTACGAGATATGGCCCCTACAGGCTTCAAGGTTCTTAATTCATCTACGATAGATGACTATGCAAGGGCAAACAGAGCATATATAGAGCGACTAGTCTCGGAGGCCAGAGAATTCATACGGCAACACGCAGGCGAGCAACAGGTCTATGTAGCAGTCAGCGGAGGAGCCGATAGCACCGCGACAGCGCTACTAGCAGTAGAAGCATTAGGCCCCAGCAAAGTAACCCTAGTATATGCTGATACAAAGATGGAGTTTCCAGAGTCTCATGAGACTGTTAGGAAACTAGCCGACAGGCTTGGGGTAAAACTCGACATTGTATCGGGTAGCTTCGACCCCGTGGCTGAAATATCGCGTAGAGGCCTGATGAGCAGGAACAATAGATGGTGCACTAGGATACTCAAGCTCGAGCCACTACGAAGATACTACTATTCTAGGAACGCCAAGATAATAATTGACGGGGCCAGAGCATACGAGAGCACTGCTCGAGCCTCTAATAAACGGGTGGGAGAAAACCCGGCAATACCAGGTATCAAACGCCTACTCCCAATCCTATACTGGACCAGGATGGAGGTTCAAGCCTACCTCATTCTGAGAAACGCCCCCATTAACCCCCTCTACGAGAGAGGACTAGTAAGAATAGGATGCATCCTATGCCCTGCCATGAGCCTCCACGAGCTCAGACTTGCAAGCAACATGTATCCAGAGTTCTACAAGCGGGTGGCATCCGCTATAGAGTCGCCTGGAGTAGTAGCTGCAAGAGAATTCATACTTGCAGGCAAATGGAGAAAACTCTAATCTCACTATATAACAAGGAAATTAAGATAGTTTGAATATAAATTAGAGAACGTCCTTTATAAGGATACTATGGTGTACGAAGAGTTGAATTTTGACCACATAGATTCTCCAATAAGAGAAAATACTCCCAAAAGATTCATATTATCAGCTATACTAGTCTTCATAGCAGCCATATTCACAGTAAACGCGCCAAGCCTATTCCAGGGATATGGAGGAGTAGTAGCGGCACTGACGATCACCGCACTACTACTAGGCCCAGCATACGCGGCCGCAGCGACCTTCATAGGATTCCTAGCCGCAGTACCCATAGTAATGTATGCCAAGACGATGTTCCTCATAGTCCTCGTAGCTAGTATATTACTTCGTCCATTGGCGCCACTATTGGGATCGTATGCAAGGAAAAGAGCTGGAGAATACGCCACAGGACTGGTTGTCGCTGCACTTGACTCTGTTTTGTCAACTACCATAGCAATATTATACTACGGAGACGATGGAATACACATAGCGTTATCTGTATTCGACGTGATAACAGCGTTACTGGCTGTAGCCGTGTATAAACTTTATCGCGAAGATAGACTATTAGGATTAGTGTCGTCCCTAGGACTATTACTATTCATAGTGGGGAGCAAGTTCTACTTCTCCTATGCTTCGTTAGCCGGCCTAATAGCGGTTCTACTAACCTATTATGGGCATGGCAGGATGGAGGCCTCGAGGGCAGCTGCTGCCGCATCGGTGCTCATAATCATATTAGGCATAATAGCCGGCTATGCAGGTCTCCTTCTCAACCTGAAAGTGTTATCGTATCCTATTGATCCCTCGAGCTATACAGATCAGAGATGGAGCATAAGCGGCGACAAGTGTGGTGTAATAGAGAACGTGTTTGAAAACACCTATGATCCCATGAGGCTACGAATAGTAGGCGACTGTATGGTTGCAGAGGGAGTTATCGAAAGTGTCCCCCACCTCTACGACGATGGAGATATATGTTTCGATATGAAGGTAGCAGATACCAACTATGATACATGGGCTAGTCTGGGAACGATAATCCTCCGAGGCGGTCTCCTCCACGTCGAAATCGTGGAAGCAGATCATGCAACGATACTAGGCGAGTATAATATGACTCTATGTCAAGGAGACATAGTGAGAGTATGGGGTCCCCTAGTAGTGGATACCGATCATGGACACTGGAGCGAGATCCATCCTGTCCTCGGACTAGAAATAATAAAGCGAGGAGAAGGCCCCTGCATATCATTCAACAGTACGAGTCCTTAGCAACAATAGTCTTCTAGGCCGCCTTCCCTTACCACGATATAGATACTACATTATTATAGAGATAGCAAGGCCATCATAGAATAATGGCGAAAACGTTGCGGGCCCCAATAATACTAGATAACGTGACAAAAACATATGGTGACAAGAAAGCATTATCAAACGTATCCGTAACAGTGAAAGAGAATAAAATCACAGGCCTCCTGGGGCCGAATGGTAGTGGAAAAACAACAATGATAAAGATAATACTGGGAATAATAAGAAAAGACGCAGGAAAAGTCCTCCTGAGAGGAAGAGACCCGTTCAAGGATCCCAGAGCACGAGAGCACGTTGGATACATTCCAGAGAGACCAGAGCTACCAAGTAGTATGCCCGTCAGAGAGGTTCTCATAACAGCAGCTAAGATATACGGATCCACGAATCCAAAGGATACAGTAGACGAAGCAATAAGCCTTGCCGGCCTAAGCGGTAATGAATGGAAACGGTTCAAAGAATTAAGCGCCGGGTTGAAACAGCGGGCTGCCATAGCTCATGCACTGATAAGCGATCCCGACATACTTATCGCAGATGAGCCGACCAGTAATCTTGATCCTATTGAGAGGGTGCGTATACTAGATCTCCTCGTTGACCTGAATAGGAAAGAGGACCTAACCTTGCTATTCACAGGCCATGTCCTAGCAGAAGTGAGTAGAGTAGCTGAGGACATTATCGTGCTTAGGAACGGTAAATTACTGTTCCAGGGGTCCCCAAGGAATCTCATGGACATAGCATCGATCGTAGCTATAAGGGCCAGTGATCCAGTAAAGCTTTCAATGCTTCTCGAGGAGCGAGGCTTCAAGACTAGACATACACCATTTAGTCTCACAGTATATCTCTCTGGGCGAGAAGAGATTCCTAGACTAATGGAGGCCCTCGCAGTACTTGCTAGTAAGCATGGAATAGACATATTCAGTATCGATACCGTGGAGGCTTCGCTAGAGGAAATGCTGAGGAGGGAGTAGATGTGAGTTTAAAAAGGATCTATGGATTATTATCTCTCGATCTATCGGATACGATAAGGCCTCCGCTACTCTACTTCATGGTTTTCGTAATTACACTTCTAAGCGTTGTACTAGCCTATGTTCAATTATTTTCGACCACGGAGAGCCTAGCAATGAATATTCTGAGGCCTACACTACTGGCTACGGCATTGTTCTTAGCGCTACGGGGAGCATCAGGGATATCCCAGCTAGTTTCTAACAGGGTTATGGAGGTATACCTCTCCTATCCAGTCTCCAGACTCTCTATCGCAATAGTACTATATATCAGTAGAGTAGTTGTTCCAAGCATCCTACTAATAACGATACCACTACTAGCCGCGGGAATAGTTTTAGAGCCTCTCGTTGTCCAGGAACCCTCCAACTATATCCTTATGGGTGTCTCATTCCTCGTACAAGCATTGTTCTACGGTAGTGTATTCGTACTCATAGCTCTTGTCGCGAAGAGTACCGGGACAACCAGTATATTGAGCCTCTTATTCTACTTTTCATACAATATAATCGCACTGATACTATCATCCGTGTCATCATCGGTGACATCTACACTATTTAGGCTTGCTCAAGCAATGTCGTTCTATATGACAGTATACAATTCGCTGACAACTAATATTGAAGCGCTTAGACCTTATCTTTGGGAGTATCTATTGGTTCCCTCACTCACGTTGCTCTCAGCGCTAACATTTATACTGATAATGTCGAGGAGGTTTGAGCCATAATGGATAAGCGAAGACTCTTCGGAGGCTTATTGGCCTCGATTGGCTTGGCATTATTGATCGGAGCCCTCATAGGCTCCATTATAGGCGTCAAGACAAGCTTATCATTTGATGGAGAAAATTATCTAGGAGACAACAAAGCATTAATTATATCACTATACAGCTCGACAAGCGAAGGAACAGCTGTGGTAGAGATCTATAATGCGAGCCAGGTCTTCTACATATCGAATGTTACAGGCGATCCGAGAAGTCTCGTCAAGGCGCTTACAGCTTTCAACATCAATGCGACGCAGAGCGAGTATAATTATGATATGAGGCTGGGATTAGTATATGGTACTAGCAAAGTCGAGGCCAATAGCATGATTCTATCTGCGCTCCCGTCTCTAAGCAAAGTACTAGAATTCAATATTAGGGAAGCTCCTCCGGAAAACGGCGTATTCGTAATCCGGGAAAACATGTCTTCTGGCGAGGCATTGCTTGTCTTTGCTCTTGGCCAAACTGTAAGCTATAACGTCGAGTATAGCGTCTCGAACACGTATCGGCTACCTTACACATACGTCTATGCTATATCCGGAGTCATGGTAGTCGTCGGAGTCCTAGTCAGTGCTCCGTGGAAGAGGGCTAATCCTCCTTAACATGTCTTAGATAGTATCTCCATGTAGGAGCCATTGTTTTAGGGTGATTGGCGTAGACTTGGTCAACTCTTCTAACACTCGTGTTACGAGGCCACTCTTTTGGCTCGGAGGGGTCTTGACGAGCTATTACGGCGATCTCGCGGAGGGCCTGAACATATGCGTCTATGTTTTCAAGTGGCTCTGTCTCGGTGAACTCTATCATTAAAGCCTCCTCGACTATGAGCGGGAAGTATATAGTGGGAGCATAGAATCCTCTATCTAATAATCCCTTAGCAACATCCTCCGCCGTAACTCCAGTCTCCTCTTTCAGAGGTTTAGCACTTATCACAGCCTCATGTTTTCTAGGCCTCCTGGGCGCATAGGGGAGAGTATATTCCTTTACTTCGCTTATCTTTCTAATGAAGTAGTTTGTTTTGGCTACAGCTAGTTCTGTTGCCTTTCGTAGGCCTTCAGCCCCCATTGAGAGGATATAGATATATCCCCACACCAGGGGAATTGTGTTGAACCAGAATGCCCTCAGCCTCTTTACACCTGATTTACCTGTTGGCCTTAAACGATATAATCCCGAGTCTTCGTCGAGGACTATTTCCGCGCCTGGAACTAGATCACTCAGCATTAACCCCGTGTCACCGACTGGCCGGTTCTTGATGCAGATGGGTCCTGCGCCAGGTCCTCCACCGCCATGGGGACTGCTAAACGTCTTATGAATGTTTATGTGGGCAATGTCGAATCCCATGTCTCCGGGGCGGGCATATCCCATTATACCGTTAAGGTTCGCCCCGTCATAGTATAGGAGTCCGTCAACGCCATGGATCATGCGGGCTATGTCGAGTATATTCTCCTCGAAGAGACCTAGAGTGCTGGGATTGGTAATCATGAGACCTGCCGTTGCTTTGCTCACTGCGGCCTCTAGCGCACCGAGATCAACGTTGCCGTCCTCACCAGTGGGGATCTCGACTACTCTGAAACCAGCCATTGCCGCGCTGCTAGGGTTCGTGCCATGGGCACTATCTGGGACTATTATTTCGGTTTTGGTTGAGAGTTGGTTCTTCAACCTGTGATATTCTCTAATTGTCAGTACTCCGGCAAGCTCTCCATGAGCCCCCGCAGCCGGGTGGAGAATGCACTTGTCCATCCCGGTTATTTCTGCGAGCCATGATTGTAGCTCATATAATATTTCGAGGAGTCCCTGTACACGGTTCTCCGGCATAAGTGGATGTAGCTCAATAATACTAGTACTAAATGAGTATTTGAGAGCAATACGCGGATTGTATTTCATTGTACAACTACCAAGTGGAACAGGCCCCTGATCCACTCCGTAGGACATATGTGATAGCCTCGTGTAGTGGCGGACTAGTTCGATTTCTGTAACTCCGGGAATTGACGGGGGATTCAATCGTTTTATCTTGTCAGAGATGGGCTTTCTCCTGCTAACTTCCAGGAACTCGTCGGATCCCGCATAGGGTGTAGGGCTCCTATCTGGGTACTCCAGGAGGAGAGGTTCATCCCACTTAGCCTGTCTATATCTTTTCACGGGTTCTCACCCCTTACCTTTTGAGGATACCGGTTAAGGCATTCACTAGTTCATCGATATGGGTACGGCTGTGCATTTCGGTGACTGCAATTATACCGCAGTGTTCATCGACATAGGAGGCTCTGACGTCTTCGAGTCCAGGGCCAATCAGTATATCGTTTTTCTCTAGGATATCCGAGACCTCTCTAAACGATTTCTTAAAGCAGACTGTTATGTCCCTAAATGATTCTTCTCCGATAGTAGTGACGCCTATATTCCCTAGTTTCTGTTTAAGATAGATTGTACGTCCCCTAACCATATGTGCCAGAGCCTCTAGTCCGTGTCTACCGTGTCCCGCTATGAAAGCAGCTGCTGCCAAGGCCATAAGCGCCTCGTTAGTTGTAATGTTGCTAGTTGCTTTCGCTCTCCTAATATGTTGTTCTCTTGTCTGGAGTATTAGTGAGAACGCTCTGTTACCTTCTTTGTCTCGTGTTAGTCCTACAATTCTACCTGGAAGCTGGCGGACGAGTCGTTTATCGTCTTTGACGGCTATTATTCCTAGGTAGGGTCCTCCATAGTTGAGTCCTAGTCCTAATGGCTGGGCATCTCCTACTGCTATATCTGCTCCAAGCTCGCCGGGTGGACTATAGATGGTTGAAGCAAGAGGATCAGCTCCTACAATGACTAGTGTATTCTTATCGTGGGCGATTTCTGTGGCTTTCTTAAGGCCGGGATCTACTACTCCAAGATAGCTAGGCATCTCGAAGTAGACGGCGGCCGTATTATTATCTACGCGGGATTCTAGATCTTCCAGGTCGAGTACTCCGTTTACTGTTCGAGTAAACTCGATAGCTACATTGTGTGGGCTGAGATAGGATTCCAGGACCTCTACGTGTCTGGGATTAATGGTATCGGGTAATATGACTTTCTTACGCTTACGCGTTATTCTTAGAGCCATTAACATGGCCTCGGCGAGGCTTGTACTCCAGTCATAGTGGGAGGATACGACGACGTCTAGCTCATAGATCTCTGCTATGAGCGACTGGTACTCGAAGAGTGCTTGGAGGAGGCCTTGGCTCGCCTCTGGCTGGTACGGTGTATAGCTCGTTAGGAATTCTCCCATAGAGATAATGTAATCTATATAGCTTGGCCTGTAATGATACCATGCTCCTCCTCCGAGGAACGGGGGTATTTTTGGCCTGGTTATTTTGCCAAGTTTACTCGATAGAATTTCGTCGACTTCTTTCTCGCTTAGAGGCTTGCCGTAGCCGATTCTTAGCTTGCTCCATTCGTCCTCGGATAGTCGTATCTCTGAGGGTATGTCTATGAAGAGAT
>JALWJI010000132.1 GCA_027081695.1 Acidilobaceae archaeon
GAAAAAAGGACTATTAGGAAAAGTAAAGGTCAAGTTAGCGGTTCCATTCATCTATGAGTATCCGAACGAGACCATTAGTGAGATATTGAGACCTGTGTTCAATGAACGACAAATAGAAGTATATACAATGTTTACTGTCGACAGAATTAGCCTCGAAGAGAAAAAGATATACTCACTAGAAGGAGATGAACTAGAATTCGACCTGGCCGCAATCATACCATTCCATAAAGGACCAGACGTAGAATTCAAGCAAGAAGGAGTAATAGATGCTGACAGATTCATCAAAGTCGACAAATACAAGCTCAAAATTGAAGGTTACGACGACGCATTTGCGATAGGAGACTGTAATAATGCTCCTACAAGTAAGACTGGTGTAACAGCACACCTTGGAGCAGAAGTAGTAGTAGACCAAATAATGGGATATGAGGCAAAATTCACCGGGAGAACTAACTGTCCTGTCGTTACCAATGGCGAGGCACTATTCGTTATAAGCGACTACGATAATCCGCCAGTCTATGTAAAACTAAGCAAGATGAAGAGGCTAATGGAAGACTTCTTCATAGCGAGCTACTGGAGCAGCCTTAGAGAACCAGAAAAATGGAGGACACTGTTCGGAGCCTACTTCAAAGCGACAGAACCCGCAGTACTAAAGGAGAGAGGGTGGTAGAAATGGCGGAGAGAGACGTATTAGAGGCCCTTATAGATAAGCTACAGGATCCAGAGTTCCAGTCATCCATAGAGAAACTAGTCACGCTACTAGACAACATGAATAAGAGCGGACTACTAGACCTACTAGTTACAGTAACGGATCCAGACGTGATAAATAGATTAATGGAAATACTCATAACTACTGGAACCATGAAGCTACTTGACAATCTAGATACACTATTAGACAAAGCCGGAGACATGGTCGAGGCAATGACCCAGCCTACAGAACCTGTAAGCATATCAAAACTGTTAGCAGAGCTTAGCAAGCCAGAGGTAGCTAAGGGACTTGGAAAACTAATCAAAGTATTAGAAGCACTAGGAAAAGATTAAGTTAATAAAAAATAATTTATGAAAAGAAAAAGGGTTTTTCCTCTTTATTGTTTTGATTTCTCTTTTGCGTTTAGGCAGGCGCCTATGTTCTTGAGTAACATCATTACGAATCCTAGGCCCTTCTGAACATCTGGGTCTCTTAGTGCGCCCAGCAGACCAAACATTCCCATCTTGTTTGCTTTAACTGGATCAGTCGTGGCTAGTCCCTGGAATGCACAGTGTACTGTTTCTTCTGTGTTTTCTTTCATACTAGCCATTTGTGCTCCGTCTACTCTTCTAGTAGCCTCCATTACTCCTCCTAGTAGTGCTATTAGCCTTGTCATGCTGGTATCGTTCTGGAACGCTTCCATTAATGCTTCGCTGTCGCTTAGGAAGTTCTTGAGCATTCCAAGTATACCGCTCTTCTTTAGTAGTACCGCTACTTCCATGAGTTCTTTTAGTGCGGCTACTTCAAGCCCTGTCTCATCCACTCTTATCTTTTCCTCTGCCATTCTCGTTCACCTCCTCTTAGGGTAGTCTTAGCCTGTCCAGCCATCCCTGGTAGAAAGATCTCTTTACTAGTTTCATTAGTCCGCTTTCCATTGCATTGTAGCATTTGTTCCAGACATACATTCCGTTCTGGTATTCTACTTCACAAACTCCCATGAAGCCTTTGTCTCCTACATATGCTACACATGTTACTGGTGGGAAGTCTTCTATTTCACCTACTCCTGCCAAGTCGTCTAGTAGGAACCCTGTTGCCCTCACAGCTGCTGAGTGTATGAATACTCCTGCGTCTGCGAGCCCTGTGGGTGGCATTGCATGGCTTCCGATTAGGAATACTTCTTTGTATTCTGGATGCCTGAAGTCTAATGCTCTTACTTTTGTGAATCTCTTGTCTTGCTCGAAAACGAGCTCTGGTTTGTCCAGTATCTTGGGTAGCCTCATCGGTGGTACTTTTATTAGGAAATCGTATGTTGTAGTGGATCCGTCTACGAATTCTATTCTCTTCGCCTTTGGATCTATCGCTTTTAGTCCTTTGTGTGGTGTGAACTTTATGTTGTACTTCTTGAAGTATTTTAGCCAGAGTCTTCCTATGTCTGGTCCGAGTGCTTGTACTGTTGTGAACCCGTTAGGCATATATGGTGTTATTACATGTATGTCTACCTTCATTCCTCTCGTATGATAGTAGTGTCCTAGATATGTAGCTACTTCCATTGGATATATTCCACATCTATAGGGGATCTCTGGAGCAAGAACTACTAGTTTTCCGGCTTTGAATTGTTTCAGTGCTTTATACATTTCTTGGGCTGCATCAGGATCATAATTGTGATATCCTGCTTCTGCAAGTCCGGGATATGCTTCCCAGCCGTTCCTTGTACCAAGAGCTATTATTAGGTAATCATAGTCTAGTTCTTTTCCGTCCTCCATCTTTACTTTTCTGTTTGCAAGGTCAATATCTGCCGCAGGACCTATGACCACGTTTACACCATATTTCTCGAGTCCTTTTATAGGAGCCCTGGTTTCTTCGATAGGCATTCCCTCTATTGCTACATCCATCCATAGAGGAGGCATATAATGCCACTCATCTTTGTTTATGAGGGTTATCTCAGCATCTATTCCATAATGATTGATCTTCTCGGATAAACGAAGAGCTGAAACAACTCCTCCCGTGCCACCACCTAGTATGAGTATTTTCTTGGTCAAACACTATCACCGGTCTTCGATAGATGTTTTTAATTTCATATTTGAATACATGAAAAAACTTATTTAAATGAATATATCTATCCAACATACCATTCATTCCAACAAAAAATTATATATATCAATCCTTATAAGAGAATGAGCTTTCCCTCATTCATTAATGTACGATTTACCTTTTAATTATTCTCCTAGTGATAAACGTGAGGAGCGTGGAGAGAAAAATAGACAAAATTAACGGCACGCCCAAGTAAATGTATAATGCAAAACTTATCATCGGTGATAATATTGCCGATAAAAGTCTACTAACTATATGTTTGGCTAATTTATTCCATGCATGCATACGGTTTAACAAAATAATGCTAACGATTAGTGTTCCTATAAATCCAAGCATGGAACCTGCATAAAGAGATCTAAGCACAGAGACTCCTACCCCTAATAGATACAAGGTAATAATAATATAGATGAACAGACCCAATAGTCCAGATATATTAATCCTGAAGCTAGGATAAAACTCCCAGGCCTGCCTTAAGAAGTCTAATATTACGTCTGCTCCTAGCTTGCTCTCTCCAGAATATCTTCGTTGGAACACATAGGGTACATCTATAACTC
>JALWJI010000133.1 GCA_027081695.1 Acidilobaceae archaeon
CGACCTCCTCCAGGTGGATTATATCCATATAGTCCTCTAGTATTTCTCTGTATGTCTCGTTGACAGGTGGTATCCTTAGATTCCTCTCCAATAGAATCTCTAATAGTTTCTGCGCACTGAGCTGTAGCCTCTCTGGACTCCTCTCATACCCCTTATATCTTCTTAATATCATGAAGCTACGTTGTGCCACGTGTCTAAATCTTCTTTTCATTAATTCGGTGCGTGATAACGCGTTCTCTAATAGACTTCTAAGGTCTGAGTTTATCGTTTCACTGAATATCGCCATAATCTCATTGCTTGTAACTTCTCTTTCTATTGTATGCATAAATCCGTTATCGGTTACTGTAACTCTTACCGGTATTCCAAGCTTGTTGCTCATAACGTATGCTACTGCCCTGCTGAATGCGTCGTTTACCCTCCTACCGTAGAGCGTGTGGTATACTATGTTGTAGCCGTACTCGTCTTTGAAATGCTCTATAAGTATGAGGTCGTCTCCGGGAACTACTCCTATATAGTCGAGTTGTTCTCGGATATACTCGATTATTGTTTTGGCGGCGTGTGGCTCGAGCATGTATTCTTCGACTAGTATCTGATAGGCTTCGTCTTCTTGGCCGTTCCTGATCATTCCTGCTATCCATCTCCTGAAACGACCTACTCTTAGGGCGCTATCATAGCTGAGCGGGAGCATTTCACTAAACCAGCTTGGAACTGTTGGTCGTTCGCCTTCTGCTGGTTCTACAATTATACGTATGCCTTCACTCTTGATGAAGCGATATGTTCTTCCTCCTAGGACGAAGACGTCTCCTTTATCGAGTATTTCTGCGAATTCCTCCTCGACGTTCCCGACGAATTTCCCATCTCTCGTTATTACGTATATCTTTGCCTCATCGGGTATAGTACCACTGTTTAAGAGATATATCATTCTTGCACTTCGTTTCCTACCAAATACTCCTTCTTCCTCGTCGTACCAGAGTTTACTGTATACTTTCTCGTCTTCTAGGCCATGTTTCCCGGCAAGATATTCTAGAACCTCCATAAACTCTTCCAGTGTCAGATCCCGGTACGGATATGCTCTCTTGACGACCCTGTATGCTTCCTCGATTCTCCACTTCCTCTCAATACTCATACCCACTATGTGTTGGGCGAGGACGTCCAGCGGCTTTCTCGGGATCCTAACCCTGTCTATATGTCTATCCATAGCGGATTTCGCGAGAACCGTGCATTCTACTAGATCGTCTCTGTCAACTACAATGACTCTTCCCTTGCTAACTTGTTGTATGTGGTGGCCTGCTCTTCCAATCCGTTGGAGTAGTCTACTCACGCTTTTTGGACTGCTTAGGAGTACTACGAGCTCGATATACCCTATGTCTATTCCTAGCTCTAGACTTGTACTTGACACTACAACTTTTAGTTCTCCCCGTTTAAGCTTGTTTTCAACCTCGAGCCTAGTGGACCTGCTAAGACTACTGTGGTGTGCTTCTATCATGTCTGCGTCTACTATGCCCAGTTCCTCGGAGAGGAGTTTTTTGAGCTTGAAAACGACTCTCTCCGTCGCGCTCCTCGTATTAGTGAATATCAGTGTTGTCCTGTGTTTCTGTATAAGCTCGGCTAGTTTCCTGTAGATCGCTTCGTTTACTTTATCTGCTGGATCATGTATTAGGTCCACTTCTGGCGCAAGTACTCTTATATCTATTGGTTTTGAGAACCGCGCATCTACTATCTTTACTGGGCGTGGCTTTCCACTGTCCAAAAATCCTGCTAGGAACAAGGCTACTTCTTCCAGGGGAGCGATCGTTGCACTCATTCCGATTCTTTGCAACTGGCCTCCTTGTTCTTCTACGAGATAGTTTAGCCTCTCAACGCTCAGAGATAGGTGTGTTCCTCTCTTGCTTGAAGCCATTTCATGTATTTCGTCTATGATTATCCACTTTGCTGTGGCTAGCCTTTGCGAAAACTTAGGTGCCACTAGTGATATTGCCAGGCTCTCAGGAGTAGTTATGAGAATATGCGGGGGTTTTCTCAGCATTCTCTGTTTCACGTGGCTTGGTGTATCGCTTGTTCTAACCATTATCCTGACGTTTCCTACCTCGTATCCCATTTCGTTGGCTTTTCTGGTTATTTCCTGGAGTGGCCTGATGAGGTTTTTCTCCATGTCATTGTTTAGTGCGCGTAGGGGACTAACGTATACCGCGTATATTTTATCTTCTAGTTCTCCTCTCTCGTCGAGCCATAGTAGCTCGTTTAGTATCCATAGGAAGGCTGCTAATGTTTTTCCTGTTCCTGTTGGACTCGAGATGAGGACGTTCCATCCCTGCTTGATTAGTGGTATGGCTTGGCGTTGAGGTTCTGTGAATGACCCGTATTTTTCTTTGAACCATTCTGAGATGTAGGGCCTAAGTATTGATAGTATCTCGGTATCAGTGGTCTCTCGTTGCTGTCTGCTTGTTAGCATCGTTCTTGACCCCTTGAGCAGTGTCTTCCTGTGTTTTGCCATTTGGCTTCTTCTCGGTCAGAGTTTATAGATGGTATTACTATATTCTATTACCATGATATATGATACTCCCATTGTTTTATCCAAACATTTATCGCTATGGAATTACCTAATTATTATATGTGGAGAGGAAAACAAGGAGGTGTACTATACCATGGTGGACAGGGTAAGAACAGGAATACCTGGGCTAGACGAGATACTATACGGTGGCATCCCACGCCGTAACGTTGTACTCCTCAGCGGCGGCCCAGGCACCGGAAAATCAATATTCAGCTATCAGTATCTTTGGAATGGGCTGAAAAACGGAGAACCAGGAGTATTCGTTGCCCTAGAGGAGCACCCGGTACAAGTGAGACTGAACATGAGCCAGTTCGGATGGGACGTTAGGCCCTTCGAGAACAGAGGATTATTCGCCATTGTAGATGCGTTTACAGGAGGAATCGGTGAAGCCGCCAAGAGAGAGCGATACGTGGTCAGAGACCCCGAGGATGTCGGCCTATTGGTGGACGTGCTCAAACAGGCAATTAGAGACATCAATGCTCAAAGAGTAGTAATAGACTCAGTATCCACACTATACCTAGCAAAACCAGCACTAGCTAGAAGAACAGTAATGCTACTTAAGAGAGTCTTAAGCGGACTTGGAACAACCAGTATCCTAGTTAGCCAAGTCAGCGTCACTGAGAGAGGATTTGGAGGCCCAGGCGTAGAGCACGCTGCTGACGGCATAATCAGACTAGACCTAGACGAGATAAACGGAGAGCTTGTTCGAAGCATAATTATATGGAAGATGAGAGGAACACGGCACAGTATGAGACGCCACCTATTCGAAATAACAG